>JABDGS010000114.1 GCA_013285915.1 Bacteroidota bacterium | reverse complement strand
TTATTAAGTTTCAAATCTTTTTTTGTTACATTTTCTATTATACCTAACATCCAGCCCCGCAAATATTTTACCTTTTTTTGACCGAATATAAGGCCATAAGCAGCACAGGTACGCATTCTTGTATCAATAATTGCTGTCGCAGGTTTTATGGCTGTAATAAGGTACCTGATAAAATCCATATTGGCAGTGTCGTATGAATAGCCATCATGGGTTACTGTTAGCTCAGGACCATCGACAAAAAAAAGATCATATTGATAGTCTGGCACTTTCGTAAAGCAGGTGCCTCTTATAATTGAATATTGATAAGTAGTAGCAGGCGAATAGTGAAACTCCACATATTGCTGTAATTCAGAGGGAAATATTTTTTTAGCCTCGTTATACCATATATCAACGCTTTCCATTGATATCACCTTACCCAGTACCCCGGATTCGAGATGATTTTTTTGCAGGGCATGGGCCAATATCCAGGTTGATTTACCTGTACCGCATTCCAATATATAAGTTGGTTTGTATTGCAAAATATAGCTATGCAAAGCAACATAATCAGGCAATTCTGCGCCTGTTGATGTAGATGCATTGTCGGCGCTTTCTAAAAGCTTGTCGAGGTTATTCAGCTTTATGTATTCCCGTGCAAACTTATTTATCTTTTGCTCATTTTTGCTGCGCAGCATGCGATTATACTTTTGCCGGGCCCTTTGTAATAAGTTGAACATAGAGTGCAGTTTGGTTATACTTTATTATGCTACCATGCCGTCCATCCGCCATCAACTATAAGGTTATGACCAACCACATGGCTGCTTGCATTACTGGCAAGATACACTATAGCACCACGCAGTTCGGTTTTATCACTCATTCTGCCAATGGGATTTAGCTGTTGAAAGCGCTCCAAAAACAGACCTGCATGGCCATTAAAAATGCCCCCTGGCGTTATAGCATTTACTCTTACACCTTTTGCTGCCCACAAGGTAGCCACATATTTTGTAAGGCCGACAACACCATGTTTGCTTACGGAATAGGCTACGGGCTGCGATATGCCGGTGCCGGGATAGATATTATGATTGGGGCTTACAACACCGTACAGGGAAGCAAAATTGATTATGGAGCCCTTGCCTTGTTTAAGCATTTGCTTACCCGCAACCTGGCAACCCAGGAATGTGCCGGTAAGATTAACATTCATAATTGCGTTCCAGTCTTCAAGCGGAAACTCTTCAAAACCTACATCAAAATTGGCACTTTTGCTTTGGTTGGTAAAACCGGCATTGTTCACCAAAATATCTATCTTACCATGTTCGGCTACAACTTCTTCAACAAGAAACTGCCAGCTTTCCTTTAATGTTACATTGCAATATTTAGCTATTGCATTAACACCTTGCTTTCGCAAAACTACTGCTGCGGCATTGCATTTTTCTTCATTAAAATCAGCAAGTATAACTGTTGCACCATAATTGCTTAAGGCTATTGCATGCTCAGATGCAAGCAAACCGCCACCGCCTGTTACAATGGCTGTTTTGCCGGATAAATCGAACAAATTACTTTCCGCCATTTTGATGATCAATTAAAAATTCAACAATAGTAAAATCAATTTCTGTATCAATATCTATTGCCCTTTCCCTTGGTATGGGATAGATTTTACATTTTGCCTGGCTCCAATGCTCAACTGAATAAAGTGTTTCTTTTTTAACTACATAAGCCGCAGGTGTAAGACTGTAAACAACAGGTGCATCCTGGCGGCGCACTATCGGTTTTGCCGATTGCTTTACAATATGTGCAAAGCCATCGTCCCGTATTTCCATCATATTGAAATAAGGGTTACGCTCCGGGTCATAACCTGTTATTACAACCCCGGTGTCAGGATTGCCCAAAGCGGTTTCAACAGCGCCCTCAATATCAGCACTTGTTTTTAAAGGAACGGTGACATCCATGTCAACAATATAATCAACAATATTGCCTGTTAACCTCTCATATTCCTCCAGTGCGTGAATAAAAACAGGCCATTTGGATGCTGTGTCGCTCGCGAGCGGGGCTGGCCTTTGTATAATGGTTTTAATGCCAGCCTCAATTGCTACGCCGGCAATGGTGTCACTGTCAGTTGAAACAATAATTTCATTCAGCAGCCTGCACGCCAACGCAGTTTCAACTGTATATGTAATAAGGGGCTTACCCTTAAGCTCACGAATATTTTTTCCTTTAACACCCTTGGAACCGCCCCTGCAGCAAATTGTACCTAAAATAAACAAACTTAATTTTTTAGTTGCTCAAGTTTAACCATACAGCTATTATCTGAGGCATATTTGGCTGCCTCAACTATGTAAAGGCTTTGTAGGGCATTTTGTAAGCTGGTGAGCCTGCTATCGGTTTTGTTTTCAAGAAATGTGCGAACAATTTCTTTAAACCGGTCATTCCTCTCAAAAGCTGTATAAGTAAATTCACCGCTATTATTATCTATTGTAGACCAGTGTAATTTTTTTTCAGCAAGGTTGCATGTTATGCTGCCCAGGGTACCTGTAATAATAAAGTGACGAACCAGCGAGGGCTGCAGATAGTCCAGATGTACAGATCCTATGCTGCCATTTTTAAATTTCAGCAAAACCTCAGCCACTTCTTCTGTTTCAATTTCAAGGGCACCGCTGTTTGTATAAAAACCTGCCACTGTTTCAACGTGGCCATTAAGCCAACAGAGATAATCAAACTCATGTACAATATCAAGCAGTACGCCACCACCTGTTTCTTTTCGCGCACTCATACCTTTACGGTGGTCTTCATAAGGCCGCCAGTGTGGTAAATACTGGCCTACAAAGGCATTTATTGAAACTATTTTACCAAAAATATTTTGGCGCAAAAGCTCACGAACTTTTTGTATACCAGGATCGAAGTGAAGGTCGTAGCCAACCACGATATTATTTTGATACGTGGACGCGGCCTTAACTGCCCCATCAACATTACCGATTGAATTACTTAACGGCTTTTCAATATAAATATTCTCAACCTTGTTTTGCAATAACTCAATAAGACTTGTTATGTGCAGTGATGTAGGCGTACAAATAAATGCAGTATCAAACAAATTTTTGGTCAAGGCTTCGGCAACTGTTTTATAAATTGGCAATAACCGCAAATCATCCGGCAATGCTGAACGCGTTACAACCGAAATATCGTTATAACCAAGTGCTATAAGATTATACAGGTGCCTTTTGCCTATTGAACCCGCGCCTATTAAAAGAATTTTCAAGTAAATTATTTGTTTGAAGGGGACACGAACGCTACGGGAAATTCAACCACCATTAGCTGCCCCAGGCTTTCGAGCTTAACATATATTTTCTTGTTTCCTGAACGGAGAACAGTGCCCGTGTTATCCATAAAAACACCATGTTTTATAACTACTTTATCATTTTCCTTGAAAGAAGTAAGCGACTGTACCGAAATACTTGTACCTTTTTCTAACAGGTAAGAGCGAATCAAGGCAATTTCCTCATCCTTTATAACTGCAGGCTTACCAAGATAATAGACAAAGTTCAGCACGCCCTCTGTTTGCAAAACGTTAAGCCGCTCATTTTGATTAATATTTACAAACACGTACGACCTGAACAAAGGTTCTTCAATAATTTTTTTTCGGTCACTCCATTTCCTTTCTACCCTTTGCAGGGGACACCAGCTATTTATGCCCTTTCTTAATAGTACGCCGTCAACTTTTTTTTCCCAACGCGGTTTCGTATAAATGGCTAACCAGTGGTTAATATCATTTTCGTTCATACTATATATAGCTCCGCCACCTTACTCACACATGTAAGCAAATAAGGCAATAAATTTGTTGCCTTTGTTATTTCTTAAATATCTTGTCTAAAAACCCTTTTAGCCCTTTGTTTTGCTCTTCAGTATAGTATCCGCCCCCATAATGATATCCATATCCATAACTATATCCATATCCGTAC
This sequence comes from Bacteroidota bacterium, assembly GCA_013285915.1. Classification (GTDB taxonomy): domain Bacteria; phylum Bacteroidota; class Bacteroidia; order Chitinophagales; family Chitinophagaceae; genus JABDFW01. The sequence goes on along the minus strand of JABDGS010000114.1, from coordinate 8,180 downwards.
CCATATCCATATCCAAGGCCTGAGGAAGCAATTATACCATTTATTACAACACTTAGCCTGTTGAGTTTTTTGTCAGTATATAACTTCTCAATAAACTTAATAGTTGTTTTGTATGAGTATTTATGCCTTATAATAAATAAAGTTACGTCAACGGCGTGGCCTACTATAAAAGCGTCTGCTACCAGGCCTACTGGCGAAGAGTCAATTACAACGTAATCGTAATTCTCCTTCAATTTTTTTAGCAAACCGGAAAATTTTTCGCTCATTATTAATTCCGTAGGGTTGGGAGGGATAGGCCCTGAAGCTATTAAATCAATGTTGCTTGCACCGGGAATTTTCGTAATGATTGAGCTTTCGTGTACGTCCTCACCAACAAGATAGTCTGTAAGGCCTTTTGTGGTTGATAAATTAAGATATTTAGCCAGTTTTGGCTTGCGTAAATCCAACTCAAGCAGCAATACCCTTTTGTCACCTGTAACCAAACTGCCGGCAAGGTTTAACGAAACAAAGCTTTTGCCCTCACCACTCATAAACGATGTAATTAAAATTGTTTTGGCTTTTTTATCGCTTGCAAGGTATTGCAGGTTAGTTCTTATAAGACGAAACTGCTCGGCTAACACACTCCTGCTTTGGGGGGTTACAATAACATTTTTTTGCTTATTATTATATGATAGCTCGCCAAGCATCGGGGCTCTTGTGCCCTCTTCAACCTCACGGCGGTCAGATATCCTGTTGTTGAAAAAGTCAAGCAAAAGCATTACAACAATTGGTAAAATAATGCCAATTAAAATTGAAAACATTTTTATCTGGCTTGCATTTGGCTTTACTATCCCGTCATCATGTGCGTAGTCAATTATTTTTGAGTCACCGGTTATTGCGGCGAGTGACAATTCTGCGTCAGCCTTTTTTTGCAGAAGAAAAGTATAGAGTGTTTCCTGCACATCGATCTGCCTTTTTAAATTAACCAATATTCTTTCCTTTTCCGGAAGGTTTGAAAGCAAAGAGGAGTAGACAGAATATTGCCTGGTAGTTTGTTCAAGCATTGATTGAAAACCCTGCCTGATGCTTTGAATGTTTTTGACAATACTTTGGCGCAAATTTAAAACGTTTGAACGCAGTCTTTGAAGCGTAACATCTTTTTCAGTACTTATTTTTGATTGGTCAACATATAAAATTACAGCATCGTTATATGAAGTAATAAGCTTGTTTAACGTTATATCAGTAAGGCCATAATTGGATGGTATAATATCAGTAAGGCTTTTTGCATTTAGTACATAACTATTAAGGGCGTCTAATAATCTTATTTGTTCTTCCTCACCAATTCTGTCTTTATCATAAGACGACATTTCGCCTAAATATTGAGTACCGGCGGTGGATATGTCAAGTATTTTGTTACGACTTTTAAATGTATCGGCAATTATTTCTAAACCGTTAAGCGTTTTTTCTACCTCGTCAACCCTGTCTTTTAAAAACTGGTTTGTTTTATTTGCCCCAGTACTTTTATCAGTAAGACCTGCCTTTATAAATGATTCAATTAATGCATTAACAACGTCTATAGCTTTTTGCGGTATTTCATCAATTGTTGATATTTCCAGTATGCCCCCCATTTCATGCAATTTTCTTACATCTACGGATTTTTTTATTGCGGTGGCTACAGACCGCGTGTCTCTTATGGTGAGTGTATACCCTTTGTTATTTAGCTTGATATCTTTATTTAGCAATATGAAAACGGGATGGTTATCCAACAGAAAGGTATCGCCGTAACTATGAAATTCTGCTTTGCCAACGGGAGGCTGCAGGGAAAACCTGTTTTTAAGCACCATAAATTTATATGATGCCGGTTTAAAATCCGCAGTGTCGCCTGGTGCTATATTAATAAAAACGGGGTTTAACCTGCCATATAAAGGGGAAGTGGCTATGCGGCCCTGCGCAAATATCTGCAGTTGCAGGTGCAGCGAATCTACAACATCCCTGGCAAGTTCGTAAGATTGCAGAATATCAATTTGGTCCTGAATTTCTTTGCCACCCGGCATAACCCCCAATTCCCTGACAATATTGTAATCGGGGGAGTTTTCCTGGTCGTCCTTTATTAAAACCTGGGCCGTTACCTTATGCACTTCGGCAGTATAGCGCAAGTACAATGTTGCAATGGAATATGCTACCAGTATTGATATTATTATCCATGGCAAAAAGCCTACTAACTTAAAAATAAATTTTTTTACATCAAATTGGGTATTGCCGGCTGTAACCGCAACTTCATTTGACTCGTTATCTGCAACAGGGTAACTCATTATTATTTTTTGAATAATATCAAAACAATGGCTAAAACACTTGTTATTGTCGCAATAAATGTTGCTGTTCGTGCAAAATTATCTGTTACAGATTTTAGATTTCGCGGCTGAACATATATTATATCGTAGCGTTTAATGTAATAATCGGGCGAATTTAGAATATCTTTATCAAGCAGGTTTAATGATATAACATCCCGCTTGCCGTTAACATCCCGTATAATCTTTACACTTTCAAAATGGCCGAATTCAGTAATGTCGCCTGCCTGGGCGAGTGCTTCAAAAATACTCAACCTGTCGTTTGTTGAAACAAAATTGCCCGGCTGCTTTACTTCCCCCAGTACTGAAAAATGAAAATTGCTGAACCGTACCGAAACGACGGGGTCAAGCAAATACTGTTTATAGGCGGCTGATAACGTGTCCCGCGCCTGGTCCCGGGTAAGGCCGGCCATTTTTAATTTGCCAATTTTGGGCAATTCAATGTTTCCATTAACGTCAACGGTATACTGTAGCCCCGTAGTTGATGCGCTGCCTGCAATGCCACCAAAATAGCTGTTGATATATTGAACCATTTTCTCGTTTTCACCCCCTACTCTTATTTCCAAAACATCATTTACAAGAATTACTGGGTCAGGCAAGTTTATCGTATCCAAACTAATTTGCCTTGTAGCAGGAAGGTTGTTAAAATAAGTGATGCTTTTAGGGTTAATACAGGATGAGAAAAACAAAGCAAAGCAACCTAAAAAAGCCATAACCAGCGATCCATCAGAATATTTTCTCATAGCTTATTGTGTAGGTTCATGTCCCTTTTAAAAAACAGTGTATCCTATTAACTAAACGAATTTATTTGATTTATGCCTTACATCCAACAGTAACTTTTGCGTTAAGCCTTAATATACAAATGTATAAATATAACACTTTTAAAATGCCTATTTAATAAGAACTTAATTTTTTGCAATAAAAAAGCCCCCTGTTTTAAGGAGGCTTTTATTTTTGGTCAATTTGCAATTTATTGTTTTGCTGTATTTGTATGGCTTTTATCAGCAATATCACTTATAATATTCAATGTTTCATTAATGTATATGTCTGATTGAACACCTTTAAGCCACTGTTGATAACGTTCGCCCTTGGCTTTATCGGGGTTGTTAAAAAACTTGTCTTTATCTGCCAATACTGGCTGGATGTCCATGGGCTTTGCAAGTTTACTGACACTGTCATTCTGGTGAACTTTGTCTTTTATCGCAGTTTGATCTTGTTTGTATTTATCAATGTTAAGCTGGTATTCCTTATCCACATTATTGCTAAGCCAATTAGTATTATTTTTTATTGCACTAAAAGCAGGATTTGCTTCAATCCTGGCATCAGCCTTTTGTTGTATGGCCGACCAGTCAAAACCAGCATCCCACAAGGTGTAAGTTGATTTTGGAATTTGATCCCACTGCAATGCAGAAGGCTGGTCTTTTTCACGAAATTTAATATAATCATACTGGTCTGGTAAAACAACATCAGGTGTAACCCCTTTTAACTGGGTTGAGTTACCGTTGATGCGATAAAATTTCTCAAAAGTAAGTTTGAGGGCCCCAAATTCAGTTTCGCCGGTAGAAAGGTCAACCGCTCTGCCCAACGGTAGGTTTTTTTGAACCGTTCCCTTGCCATAAGTTGAAGTGCTGCCTACGATAACCCCACGCTTGTAATCCTGAATTGCCGCGGCAAATATTTCAGAGGCTGATGCACTCATTTCATTAACCATTACAGTTAATGGGCCATCGTATAAAATTGACTCTTCATTATCGCTTAGGGTTGCGGGTGCGGCATCTCTATCCCTAACCTGTACAACCGGGCCGGTTTTAATAAAAAGCCCAACCATCTTAACTACTTCGTACAAAGAGCCACCGCCATTATTGCGAAGGTCAAGCACAAGCCCGTCAATATGTTCTGCTTTAAGCTTCTCAATTTCATGTGCTACATCCACCGAACAGCGTGCACCATTAGGGTTTTCAAAATCTGCATAAAATTCAGGTAAATATATATAGCCTATTTTTTTGTCGCCAGTTTTAGCAATTACGCTCCTGGCGAAAGATTCATCCTGCACAATTTCATCCCTAATAAGGGGCAATACCTGTATGGTGCCGTCAGCTTTTTTCATTGTAAGTCTTACCTCTGTGCCTTTATTGCCACGTATCAGCTTAACTACGTCTAGTACATCAAAACCACTAATATCAACAGGCTCGCCTGGCCCCTGGGCTACCTTCATAATAATATCATTCACCTGCACTTTCTGACTTTTCCAGGCGGGGCTGCCAGGTATTATGGTGGCAATTTTTATAACGTTATCCTCTTCTTTAAGCTGTGCACCAATACCAAAAAAGTGCCCGCTCATTTCCTCGTCGAAACCTCTTTTTTCAACGGGGGGGAAATATTCTGTGTGCGGGTCCATCAAATCAGTAATGGTATTTACAAATGAGTTAAACTGTTCTTCCTCAGTTAATCTTAGTTTTATGCGGGTATAAATTTTATTAAGAGTGGACAATGTTTTAGCCCTTGCCTCAGCTTCAAACTGCGCATTGGTCTTATGGGCAATGCTATCAACATTTTTATTTTTGTCGCGGTAGCTGAGTAACTCAGAATATTTTTCAAGAGATAAAAACTTTGCCCTTTTTCTCCAAAGTTCCTGTTTAGCTGCTTCGTTAGCCGGGTAATCAAGCTTATCGCCGTCAAGTTGGGCAGATTCATTGGTGGTAAAATCAAAAGGCCTGGCAAGCACGGCGGTATAATCATTTATGGCCTCATCAAGCCTCTTTTTATACGCAACACCTGCTGCGGGAAAAAACTGTATAGGGCCGCCATTTATTTCGTCGTCTATTGTTGTGTCGTACTTTTTCAGGTCATTAATATCCGCCTGGATAAAGACATTTTTATCAGGGTCAAGCGATTTAAGATATTTATCAAATACCTGTTTTGAAAAAGCATTGTCAATGGCTTTAGGGCTGTAATGCCTTGCCTCAAGTATTTGCCCAATACCGGTAAGCAGCCTTTGTTGCCTGGCTAAGGACGGCTCTTCCGCAGACGTAGTTCTTCCCTTAAAAGCCCAAAAAATGGAGCCGAATATAACAATCAGCAATAAAGGCAATACTTTTTTGCTCAGCATAATATTTAATATTTTTTTAATCATCAAATCCAAAAATACGCCAAAAAACTATTTAGCTATTTACCATTTGCCTATATTAACAAACGTTTTGTGTAAATAAAACCCGGTATTACAATTGCATGTGCAATTTTTTATTACAAGATATGTTTTGACTTGATGTTGTATTTTACTATTTTTGCTGCCCCAAAATGGAGGTTGTAGCTCAGTTGGTTAGAGCGTCAGATTGTGGCTCTGAAGGCCGGGGGTTCGAGTCCCCTTAATCTCCCGCAATAAAATGTAAACCCTGCAGGTGTAAACTTGCAGGGTTTTTTTGTATACCTTTCCTTAAAGTTGTATTATTTGCAATAGCATCCATTAATTTTTTTTTGTATACGTATTCTGTAGCAATTTTGAAGTTTAAAGGTGGTATATTATTGGTTATGTTGCTTTTAACTTTTGTTAACATAGGTTGCCTAATATTGTATAACCCTCACCGAATGTTTATAAAATGCGTTAAAACGTGTGTTCCCTTTGCACCGTAAAACATTTTACAAGCTTTTACATTATAAAAAGATTTGCGGGTTAAATTTGAAGAAGTTTATGAAACCATTTTTACTAACTACGTTATTTGTTGTTTTTGCCTGCCTTATATCATTTGCACAATATCCTGGCGGTGGCCAGGGCCGGCCTGGTGGTGGCGGCCAGAATATGAATATAGGCCACATGTATGGAAAAATTGTTGACAGTAAAACAAATAAGGGTATTGACGGTGCCTCGGTGCAGCTTATCGGCAACCGTTTTGATACCTCAACCAAAAAAATGAAGGAATCCATTCTTGCAACCGTTTTATCAGAAGCCCATGGCGATTTTAGCCTTGAAAACCTTTCATTATTCGGCAATTTTAAATTACATATATCGTTTATAGGCTATGCCGATTATATGCAGCCGGTAACATTTGGTATTAAATTCGGCGGACAGCAAGGCGGGGCAAACGGTAACGCCGGCAACAACGCACAAAACCAACAGGACAGAATGCAGCAAATGATTGGCATGGCTGACAAAGACCTTGGTAATATTAAGATTGTAGCTACTGATGCAAACCTTGCCGCTGTTACAGTTACAGCCACAAAGCCATTTTTTGAAATGGGCGTTGACAGGAAGATATTTAATGTTGATAAAAACCTGGTAAGCACCGGGCAAACTGCTACCGAGGTTATGAAGCAAATACCATCTTTAAACGTGGATATTGATGGTAATGTAACCATGCGTAATGCCACGCCACAGTTGTTTATTGATGGCAGGCCTACTACCTTAACTTTAGATCAAATACCCGCAGACCTGATTGACAGGGTGGAACTAATAACCAATCCATCGGCTAAATATGATGCTTCCGGCGGTGGCGCCGGTATTTTGAATATTGTTTTGAAGAAGAATATTAAGAAAGGATATAATGGTGGTATTAGAGCAGGCATAGATAGCCGGGGTAGGCCAAATACAGGCCTTGACCTTAACTACCGGCAGGGTAAAATAAACTTTTTTATTAATGGTATGCTTAACCAGCGCTTAACCAAGTATACTAACAAAACCACTAAGAACGACTACTTTAATAATAGTCATGCAGATTCGATATTTAATTTTGACAACGGGCAGAATAAGGGGGGCTTTGGCTTTTTAAGGGGCGGCTTTGACTATTTTGTTGACAACAGGAACACCATTTCATTGGCAGTAAATTATAATAAAGGACAATTTAACAGCTCAGACACACAGTTTCCTATTGACAGTGTACTCTATATAAATAATTATAGCTCATTTAGCAGGCGCACTACGGAGTCGCAGGCACATTTTGAAAACTTTGGGTCGCAATTGAGCTTTAAGCACAATTTTGCGAAAAACGGGCACGATATAACTGCTGACGTTAACTACAACTCAAGCAGTAATACCAATGTGAGCAGCAACATAACGGATACCTATCTTCCAAATATTTACAATCCTGAGTATTCGTATTTTCAGCATACAAATGGCCTGGGGAACAACCATTTTTTAACCATTCAGTCTGATTATGAGAACCCTATTACCGACAATATAAAACTGGAAATGGGTGTTCGCGGCGCTATAAGGGATTTTACGAATGTTAATGACATTTCTACTTCTTATGTTCCTGGTGGCGTGCTTACAAAACAGCCTTTATTAAGCAGCAACTACAAGTTTACTGACCAGGTATATGCAGCTTACGCAAATTATTCAGTTAAGGGTAAAAAGTGGAACTACCAGGTGGGTTTGCGCGCTGAAAGCAGTAACTACAAAGGTACCAACAACCTTGGCGGCGATACTACTTTTAAAGTTAAATACCCAATCAGCCTGTTTCCCAGTGCATTTATTACCTATAAACTAACTGACAGGAGCGACCTGCAATTAAACTATACCAGAAGAATAAACAGGCCAAACTTCTTCCAGTTACTGCCATCACGCGACTTGACAGATATTCAAAACCCGCGTATAGGTAACCCTGATCTGAAACCTGAATTTACCAATTCACTTGAGCTGTCGTATGACAAATCGTATAACCACGGCGGCAACTTTTTGGCAACCGCTTATATGCGTTATACCACAGGCTTGATAACCAATTTTTATTACAGGGATATTAACCCAACCAACCCAACAGATTCAATACAATATATTACCTACATAAATGCCAACAGCAGTATGAGCTACGGCCTTGAACTAACCAACAGGCTTACTATTTTAAAGGCGTGGGATATGTCGCT
>JABDGS010000113.1 GCA_013285915.1 Bacteroidota bacterium | reverse complement strand
CCGAATCTTTTATAGCCCCTGTTAACCGGTTGGCAAAAAGCGAGGTAAACCTACCTTCAAGCAAAACCGCAACGGGAATATAGCTTCTGGTGAATGATTGAAAATCGGCGTCCGTAGAAACGCTGTTAAGGCTAACCATTGCAGGCGAACTTAATACACGGCTGTTGGTATCGGAAGCCAATAAAATTGTTTTTTGTATACCGGGTGCTTTTACAGTATCAATACTGGACGGGAAAAAAGGCAATACCCTGTCAAGGTTTTTTGAAACAGGATTATTGTTTGTTGATGTAAGGAACGGGTAATATGGCCAGGGTATACGCTGCATGCGCGCGCTGCCATCAGGGTTTTGGCCAACAACAAGCGGTATTTTTGAACAATTTAAGTCCTGCACCAAATCTCCGTTTATCCTAACCCCATACCTGAACAAAATATCATCAAGGTTAAGGTTGCGGTCAAACGCCACAAAATCTTTTTGGCTTCTTCTAAGGCTATCCATTTCAGCATAAAGCTTATCAATAAACCAAATTATTTTACCGCCATGCATTACAAATTGGTCTAGTTTTAACTTATCCTCGTCAGTAAAAGGTTGTGTTGGTTTAACAATAAGCAGGGCATCAATTAGCCTCGGGTCGGGGTAAGCCACTTTTAAATTGGCAATGGCCACTTTATAGTCATTTCTAATACTTTCTCCAAGGTCGTTCACGGTAAGGTCAATAGGCTCCCCGTTGCCAACCAGGTATGCAACAGTAGGTACATAGGTGCGGGTTAACTTGTCAATAGCATTGGCAAATTTAAACTCAAGCAAAGCCTCGGCTGCATTAAGGGTGGCCTCTTTATCTTCCTGCGGGGCATCATTCACTACATTAAAATTCTTAAATACCTTCCGGCTGCTGCGCAGGTCAACAGCAACTGGCCGCCGGCCTTTGTAAAATACCAGCGCAGCCGGTATAAGTATTTGATTGGTGGTTTTATTGTCGGCGGTTACATTTTCATTTTGCTCAAATACAACGCCAAGCCTTGACAGGCTATCGTAAATGGGCAACTTGCTGCTGTCTGGCAGGCCTTCTCCGGGTGTTTCAAATTCAATCTTTACCTGGTTATGGCTAATATCCCTGAACTCATTCAACAAGTCCTGTGTGGCATTGCTAAGCTTCCTGTAATCAGCCGGCAGATCCCCGGTTAAAAACAATTTTATGGTAACGGTTGAATCAATATTGTCTAACAGTTTTTTTGTTGCATCGCTTACCGTAAAACGCTTTTCAGCGGTAAGGTCAATACGGTAACGGAGTGAATTTGACAGGTAGATAACTACAACAAACAACGCAATCGCGGCTACCCACCAATATTTATATTTCAACAGTTTGTTCATCATGTTAACGCCGGGCTATGTTTCGTTGTGTAATAAGAAGGAATATCGCGATAAGGCCGCCAAAGTATATTATGTCGCGTATGTCAACCACACCTTTGCTTATGCTGGCATAATGCATTTTTATCCCCAGCATTTCAATATAGTAGGCAGGGCCACTTGCAAATACGGGCAGCTTGCTTATGCCTTCAAAACCGTTAAACAGTAAAAAGCAAACAAATGCGCCTGTTATAAACGCAATTACCGTATTATTTGTAAAGCTGCTGGCACAAATGCCTGCGGCGGTAAAAACAGCACCAAGCATAAACAGGCCAATGTAGCTGCCAATGGTACTGCCGACATCTATGCCGCCAACAGCACTTAAAAGTTGTATTGAGACCGCATAAATAATGGTAGGAGCCAGTGCAAGCAATATAACCAGCAGTGCGCCCAAGAATTTACCCCAAACAATTTCACCAGCGCTTACAGGCATAACTTTTAATAGCTCAAACGTACCAGCCTTGTATTCATCCGCAAGGCTGCGCATGGTAATAGTGGGAACAAGAAAAAGTAATACCCAGGGCGCCAGCCTGAAAAAACTATCAAGGGTGGCATAACCAAAATCAAGCAGGCTGGTATCGGGGAAAACAAAAAAAAGCAGGCCGTTTAGCAGTAAAAAAATTACCAGGGCAATATAGCCGGTAAGGCTGCTGAAAAACTGCCGCCATTCTTTTTTGCATATCATCCACATGGGGTCAAAACTAAGGTTTAGTTGCTTTTAACGCTTACTGAAGCAATAAATTATGAAACTATTTGAAAAAAGGTGGCAGAAGATTAAACAAGTTTCACAATCCAGGCAGTGTGGTACAGTTTATGCGGCTATTGAAGTACTTAAATTACACTTATGAAATTAAGAATTATTATTACCGCTATAGCCTGCACCTTTTTTTTAACAGGGGTATTTGGCCAGCAGCCGCCACCACCACCGCCCGCCAATGTAAAAATAAAAACGCATAAGTTCAGGCTGCCGCCGCCACCTATCAGCATAAAAAAAGGCAAAATAAAGATACTAAAACCGGGGACAAGACCACCTGAACCCCCCGTGGAAATTCAACCGGCTAATACACCGCCAAAACCTGCAACGCCCTAAACATGTTGCGGTAAAGTGCTTCTTAAATTTTCAATAGCTGGGGTAAGCTGGCCTATGGCGTAGTCTATCTCTTCTTCCGTGGTAAAACGCCCCAGGCCAAAGCGAATGGAACTGTATGCCAGGTCGTCAGGCAGGCCAAGCGCTTTTAGCACATAACTTGGCTCAATAGAGGCAGAGGTACATGCAGAACCGGATGATACTGCTACATTCCTGCTTAAACTCAGCATCAGCCTTTCTGATTCAGCGCCTTTGAATGAGATGTTAAAGGTGTTGGGCAAACGGTGCTGTATGCTGCCGTTTATGCGAGCACCTTCTATGTTCAGCAAAGCCTTTTCAAGCTTATTACCAAGATTTGCAATTCTCTCACCATCTGTATTCATTTCAATACTGCAAAGCTCACAGGCTTTACCCAGGCCTGCAATGGCGGGCACATTTAAAGTGCCGCTGCGCATGCCCCGTTCATGGCCGCCACCGTCCATTTGAGCAATAAGCTTTACCCGGGGGTTTTTACGGCGCACATACAACGCCCCAATGCCTTTTGGACCATATATTTTATGTGCGCTTAATGAGAGTATGTCAATACCATCATCCAGCACATTAACAGGTATTTTGCCAACGGCCTGGGCTGCGTCGCTGAAAAAAAGAATATCATGCCTTTTTGCTATTTCCGCAATCTGCATAACAGGTTGTATAACACCAATTTCATTATTGGCGTACATCACTGCGATTAGAATAGTAGTTGACCTGATAGCTGCTTCAAGTTCACCCAAATCAACCAGGCCTTCATTATTAACAGGCAAATAAGTTACCTCACCGCCAATTTTTTCAATGTGTTTGCAGGTGTCTAAAACAGCTTTGTGCTCTGTTGTAACTGTGATAATATGGTTTCCTTTTGAAGAATAAGCCTCAAACACACCTTTTATTGCAAGATTATCACTCTCAGTAGCACCTGAAGTAAAAACTATTTCTTTGGGCTCAGCGCCAATTAAGGCAGCTACCTGTTCCCGCGCTATATCAACAGCTTCTTCTGCCTGCCAGCCGTAAGCATGGGTTCTGCTGGCAGCATTGCCATAATGCCGGGTAAAATAGGGCAGCATAGCTTCCAGCACACGCGGATCAACCGCAGTAGTAGCATTATTATCCAGGTAAACAGGAAGCGTGAGCATAGTGCAAAATTAGGCTAAATGAGATTACCTTAGCCGAAGGCGATGAGCGGTTATGTGCAGTAGCGGTTATTTAAAAAAATTATCATCATGCAGAACGTTGAACATATTGGCATTGCGGTGAAAGACCTTAACATTTCTATTCCGTTATTTGAGCTATTACTGCAAACAAAATGTTATAAAACAGAAATAGTGGAGAGCGAGAAGGTTACGACCGCCTTTTTTAAACAAGGCGATACAAAAATAGAATTGCTGGAAAGCATGGATGAAGATGGTGTGATCGCCAAATTTATTGAAAGGAAAGGGGAGGGCATGCACCATATTGCCCTTGCTGTTGAGGATATTGAAGCAGAAATGAAACGTTTAGCCGACGCCGGCTTTACTTTACTGAATACAATACCCAAAAAAGGCGCCGATAATAAGCTGGTTTGCTTTCTTCACCCCAAAGCTACAAATGGCGTGTTGATAGAGCTGTGTGAAGACGTGAAACGTGAATCGTGAAACGGCAATCGTCAATCGTGAATTGTCAGACCGATAATGGTTTTAGATTGCAAGCAAGCCAGACGAAGTTAACAGTTTGCCGGCACATCGTCCATTCACGATTACCGATTGACGATTCACGTTTATAAAAGTTATGTTAAGCCTGTGCCTGCCATTAATCCCTGCATATATGTAGCCGTCTAATTTTCGTTATATAACTAAAGAGGGAAAGACTATGAGAAAGTACATTACAGTATGCGTTGCTTTTTTTGCACTGGTTTTAGCCAGTTGCAGCAGCGGTATTAAAATGACCAGCAGCTGGAAGGATAACAGCACAACTGCCAATGCACCGCATATAAAGAAAATATTGGTAATCGGCCTTTTTGGTGAAAAAAGCAGGCAACTGCGTGAGCGGATGGAGGACCAGATGGCGGACAACCTGAACAAACTGGGTTATAATGCGGTTGAGGCCTACCGCGAGTACGGTCCTAAAGCTTTTGTTAATATTAGCGAAGATCACGCTATGAAGGTAGTTGACAGCAGTTATGCAGGCAACTATGATGGCGTAATAATCGTAAGTATAATTGACAAGCAAAGTTCAAAAAGCTATGTGCCCGGTTATTCCAGTCCTTATCCGTACTACGGTTACGGCTGGGGTTACTCACCGTTTTACAGGCCTTTTGGAATGTATGAACCCGGTTATTATAAAACCAATAACCACTACCAGTTTGAAACGAACTTTTATGACATAAGTGATAAGAAATTGCTGTATTCGGGACAATCGGATGTGTTTAACCCATCAAGCCCCGGAACCCTGGCAATAGATTATTCGAGGATCGTATTAAAAGACATGCGTAAAAAAAGTATAATTAGCTAAGTTGTAGGTTTGTTATGTGAGGTTGGATTAACATGCCCCGTTTTTAAGCGGGGCATTGTTTTTTATATTTTAAAAACTTCTGTGGTTTTTTACCCATTCCTTTATATACTCAGCAATGTTACCGGTGCTGGCACCCGGCGCAAACAATTTTCCAACACCCATTTCATTTAACTCCTTCATATCGTCTTCGGGGATGATGCCGCCACCGGTTAATAAAACATCATCCATCTCTTTTTCCTTCATCAGCCGCAAAATTTTTGGGAAAACGGTCATGTGTGCACCGCTTAAAATGCTTACGCCGATAGCATCCGCATCTTCCTGCAGAGCAGCGTTAACAACCATTTCAGGAGTTTGCCGCAAGCCTGTATAAATTACCTCCATACCAGCATCACGCAATGCTGCGGCAATTACCTTGGCCCCCCTGTCGTGCCCATCAAGGCCAACTTTAGCAACCAATACCCTTACCGGCCTTTTTAATGTAGTTTCGTTCATGCATCATCGTTTTGGCAATCAATCTTGCAATTCAAAAGTACGTAATGTAAAACAAATGAGGTTTTGCCAGTTAATTAAAGCATGCAGTGCCGATACTTATTTATGGCTTTACAAAAACCGCCCTGTCTTTGGCAATCTTCTCCTTAAACATCTGGTTAAAGGCGTCATTGGCACCCTTGAGCAGAATGATAAGACTCCCGCGTTCCCGCGCGTATGCGCTGGTTACACTATCGCGCAATTGTGCTGAAACAAAATCTTTTATAAAAGGGTGCTGCATTTCTTCCTGGTCGTCTGTTAGCAATACCAGGTTCTCAATATGCATACTATCTGGCATCCAGTATAAAAAACTTGCATTATCGCTGTAAGCCGCCGGTATATGGTATTTTTTTGCGTAAAAAGTTACTGCGCCAGCCTGCCCGTAGTTATCGCAAAAAATAATGGCACGTTTCTTCTCGTTACTGTCAAGCAAATTCCATGCTGCGGCTGCCTTTTGCGCCATTTCTTCCCAACCCAGCATATCAGCAAAATCCTGTGGCAGGGGGTGGTCTTTCAGGTCTTCCCAATGCAATGCCCCGGTTTTTTTTGCACTGGTTTTTTCATAAAGCCTGGCCAATTGCTGCGGCGGTAAAACAGGCAGGGCAATGGGTACAAACTGCCATGTAAATATTAAGGGCACTATAATATAAACATAACGCAAAAACTTTAGCCTTACCTCAGTACGCTTCTCTAAAAAATAACTGCCAAACGCAAGCAGGGTTGGGTATACACCCAGCGAATAATAGCTTTTGCCATGCAGTACCAGCAATATTGCAATAACAAAAACGTATGCCAGGGCCACAAAGCGGTATGTTTTGCCCGCAGGTGAAAATGCGGCATAAATAAACCCGGCAATCCAAACAAAAACAACCGGCAAAAACATTACAAACTGGTCAATAATAAATGATACAGGGCTTATATATTGCAATTGGGTTTCTTTCAACTCCTGCATGTGGTGAAATACCGGGAAATGCTTGTGGTACTGCCATATTACATTTGGCAAGAAAATTATAAAACCCGCTGCTGCGGCAAAATACAAATGCCTGTTGGTAAATATTTTTCGTTGATTAGTGAGAAGAATGCCCGCCAATACTGATACAATGAAAAATAAAGCAGAATACTTGCTCATCATGCCGAGGCCTGCGCTTACGCCCATCACATACAGCCAACCATTTTTTTGCGTTTGCACATAACGTATGGCGCCCCAGGCGATCATCGTCCAAAAAAATATCTCGGGAAAATTTGGCTGGAAAAGAAAATGCACGCGCAGGTAGCCACTATAAATGAATGAAAGAAAACATAAGGCAAGTGCAAATATTTTACCACCGAGCGACAAAATAATTCTGCCTGCAATTATGTAAGTAAGCGCACCAAATAACGATGGCCAGAATTTTATCCAGAATATGCCATCACCAAACAAGTGGGTAAGCCATGCGAATATGCTTAGAAACGGCGGCACTTCCATAAAGCCCCAGGCCATGTGGTTACCTTCTGCCAGGTATAAAAACTCATCCCTGTGGGGCTGATAATAACTATTTTGTAAAAAGAAAGGAATAATCAGTTTGAGAAGCGCAAAAATGTATAGCCAGGTGTTATACTTTCTCATGCATTGGTTGTTTAAGGGAAGATACAAAACACAGTACTATTTGCAGGTTAAAAAATTATAACCGGATTACGGCTTCGCCACAATGAAATTGCAAACTATTTATTGTATCAACGCCAATAAATGTTTTATTCTTCTTATCGTTTCATCCCTGCCAATAGCAGCAGCAATTTCAAATACACCGGGCCCGAATTTGGCGCCAACAAGCATTATACGTAACGGTAGCATAAGCTCGCCGGGTTTTAATTGGCTGGCTGCGGCTATTTCTTTAAATTCTTTTTCAAGTTCATCGTGCTGCCATAAATTCATTAGCTCATAAGCGCGAATTAATTCAACAAAAAACTGTGTTTTATGCTCAGTCCATTTTGGTTTAACCGCTGCAATATCAAACTCCGCGGGAATTTGAAAAAAGAATGATGACTGCTGTACAAAATCAGTGAGCAGCGTACAACGTTCTTTAACAAGTTCAAGCACTTTTGTTAAATAAACATCATCAGAAATCTCAATCCCCTTTTCAGCAAACAGCTCTTTTACCAATGGTTGGTAGTTTGCAACGGGCAATTTTTTTATCCATTCATGGTTATACCATTTCGCCTTTTCATAATCAAATTTGGCCCCGCCTTTATGAACACGGTCCATATTGAATTTCTCTAGCAGTTCATCAAGCGTAAATATTTCCTGGCCAGTACCATCATTCCAGCCGAGCATGGCAAGCATATTTATAAAAGCTTCCGGTAAAAAACCTCTTTCTTTAAAACCGGTTGTTTTCTCGCCAGACCGCGGGTCAGTCCAGTCCATAGCAAATACCGGGAAACCCAGCCTGTCGCCATCGCGTTTACTTAGTTTGCCGTTACCATCCGGCTTTAGTATCAATGGCAGGTGCGCCCATTGCGGCATATTCTCCAACCCAAACAGGTATTTCCATAGCAGAATGTGGGCAGGTGCACTTGGGAGCCACTCTTCGCCGCGGAACGCGTGCGTGATCTTCATCAAATAATCATCCACAACTACCGCCAGGTGGTAAGTAGGCATGCCATCGGCCTTAAGTAAAACTTTATCATCTGCCTGGGATGAATTAAAAGTTACCTCACCGCGTATCATGTCGGTAAAGCGTATCTCTTCATCCAAAGGCATTTTTATGCGAATAACATACGGTGTGTTACTATCCAATAACCGTTGTGCTTCATGCTCACTTAACGTAAGGCTGTTGCGCATGCGCTGCCTTAAGGCATGATTGTATTGGGGAGAAGGGTTCTCGGCGGTTTTAAATGTAACACGCATCTCGTCCAGCTCTTCCGGTGTATCAAAAGCGTAATAAGCATGGCCTTGTTTTACAAGTTGCTCAGCGTATTGCTTGTATAAAGGTTTGCGTTCGCTCTGCCGGTATGGGGCATAAGGGCCGCTATGTACAGCGCTTTCGTCGGGCTGCAGCCCGCACCATTGCAGGCAGTTAAAAATATATTCTTCTGCGCCGGGTACAAAACGTGTTTGGTCGGTATCCTCAATCCGTAAAATAAAATCACCACCATGGTGTTTGGCAAATAAATAATTAAACAACACGGTTCTTACACCACCTAAATGAAGCCCCCCTGTTGGCGAAGGCGCAAAACGTACCCGTACTCTTTTATCATCCATGGCGCAAAGATAATGGATGAGTGATTAGTAAGAAGTTGATTGGTAAAAGGTATAAGGTGTAAGGTTTAAAGACAAAAGGGCGTAAATGATTGCAGATTGTAAAGTTGTTCCTCAATGTTCTTCGCAGCAGCCTTCTCCACTTGTGGAGAAGGGCAGGGGATGAGGTTACATTACCTGCAGCAGTATTTTATAACCATCTTTTGTTTTTTGCCATACACGCATGTAATTTGTTAGCTTGTCCTCGTGGCGGGCGGTGCCGTACACATATACAAGATCGCCGGAGGCAGATATACCACCACCAGTTTCCATAAATTGTACATTGGCGGGCAGGGTGCCAAGGCCAGCCAATATACTTTGTGCGCCTTGTAAGGGCTGGCTGCCATCTATAATAAACCACGCATCAGTTGCGATAATATTTTTGTAAGCATCGTTATGAAGGGCGGCATATTGCTGAATAAATTTCCGGTCAACAGTAAGCGGGTCGTCCGCTGCAATGTCACTATAAGTACCCGACCATGTTTTTATATTGCTAACCGCGTAAGCTGAAGTGTTAAAGCCAGTACCAATATCAACTAAATATTTCCACTCGCCCTTATCATTCAAGTGCCAAATGGTTGAATATTCGCCCGAAGCAATAACAGGGCTGTTTGCCGACTTCTTATACTCCCACGGGCCGGTGGTAAAACCAAGCTCGCCGGATTTTGCAATACCCGCGAAAGCAGGCTGCCATATAAGCCTGCTGCTGTCTGCCTTGCGGACGCTCCATATATCGTATGATCTTTTTGCTTCGCCATTCCTGAACTCAATACCGTTTGCGCTATCAAGAAACTGCATAAATGCATCCCGCGAATTATGCTGCAAAGCATAGGCGGCAAAACTTTTTTCAGCGTTTATTACGCCTTCCACATTTGCCTGGGCTATACCGGTAAAAGGTATAATGTATACCAGCATCAGCATAGCTATCGCGTAATGCATTGTTTTATATTTAGCCATAATAGTTTCTTTTATAATGCCTGCAGCGCAAATATGTATATTCATAACGGATTGCAGCTTTATTTCAGTATTCAAAAAATACGCTTCGGCATAAAATAATACTGTTTTAAATAGTTTACACAGGTTAAAAGGGTGCGAAAGATAGCTTTGTAACTGTAAAACCAAACACACTGAAAATTTAATCACGATGAGGAAAAACTACTCTCTTCCGTTACTCTTATGCTTTGCTGTACTTATTTCACAGGCTTTACACGCCCAGCAAAATAATAAAACAGGTAATACGCCTGTATTGTTTGAACCCAATAAAATATCTGATGGGTTAGCCAACAGGGATATGGCCATTTCAGCCGATGGCAGCGAGTTATTTTATACCATACAGGGTACCCGTTTTTTGGTGAGCGTAATAATGCATTCAGAAAAAAAGAATAGTGTTTGGGGTACGCCGGAAGTTGCCAGTTTTTCAGGTGTACACCTTGATTTGGAACCTTGCTTTTCGCCCGATGGCACAAAGCTTTACTTTTCATCAAACAGGCCGTTGAAAGACAGTATTAATGAGAAGGATTTTGATATTTGGTACGTAACCAAAGTAAATGGTGTTTGGCAAAACCCGCAAAATATTGGCGCGCCTGTAAACAGCACTACCGACGAATTTTATGCAAGCATAGCTAAAAGCGGCAATATATATTTCACCCGTGGCACAGAAGGCCGTAATGATGATATTAAAGTAAGCAAGCTTGTTAACGGCCAATATACGGAGCCGGTTAGCCTTAGCGACTCCATCAACTCCGCAGGGTTTGAGTTTAATGCCTTTGTTGACCCCGACGAGAAATTTATTTTGTACACGGCACACCGCAGGCCCGAAGGGCTTGGCAGCGGCGACTTATACATAAGCCGTAAAAATGCAAATGGTGAATGGGGCAAAGGTATAAACCTTTTTAAGCTTAACTCGCCGTTTATGGACTACTGCCCCTATGTTACCAATGATAAAAAATACCTGTATTTTACCAGCGACCGCCCGCGCTTTGATACGCCTTTTAAAACAAAGCAGGATGCCAAGGGCATTAAAGCTGCCTTGAGTGGCCCGGGCAATGGGTTTGATGATATTTATGTAGTGGATTTTAAAGAGGCGATCGGGGAGTAATTTTTTCCCGATGGGGGTTACCCATCGTTAATAGATGCAGCCCTTTCAAGGCAAGAACGGGCCTTTAATCTTACAAATACAGTTGCACCATTTTACGCCAGTGCCAGGGGCGGTGGGCTTCTTCGTTCCAAATGAAAAAATCGTGGGGAATATTTTTGCCGGTTAGCGCTTTATCAAGGTGTTTATTGTTATCAAAAAACGGGTCGGTTTCGCCTATGGCCAATACAATTTTTAATTTTCTAAGCTTGTTCAGCATTGCTTCATCAGTAATGTTGGGCAGGTACATTGATGGCATGTTATGGTAAATGTCTTCATTAAAATAGCCATCAAAAAGATCAGCAAATGCGGGTGAAGATTTACTAAGGTCGTACCGGGAACTCATGCCCACAACCTTGTTAAAAAAATCAGGGTGCCTGAAGGCGATGTTTACTGCGTGGTAACCACCCAGGCTGCAGCCCGCTGCGGTTAAGGCGTTTGGGTTTTTGTATTTTATCAGCGGTATTACCTCGTATAAAATATACCACTCGTACTGGCGGTGCCTTTTTATTTTGCGGGCAGGGGGTATGTTTGCATAAAAACTTTCAATGTCAATGCTGTCAACGCAAAACAACTGCAGTTTGCCGCTTTCAATTTTATCTTTTACGGCATCAACTATGCGCCAGTTCTCGTAATCGTAAAAACGCGCCGTGCGTGTGGGGAAGAACAGCACAGGCGTGCCGGCATGCCCAAACACCAGCAACTCCATGTCCCTGTTAAGGAAAGGGCTAAACCATTTAAAATATTCTCTTGTCATTTTAAAAAGCAAAAACACTGTAAAATGGCAAGATGTTATTACAATCGCGTTAAGCTACCTTCAACATTTAATGAAATATGTGTTAACACAGCTTCTTTCCACACTTCATACCCTTTGCTGCTTAAATGTAACCCATCGGCATCATATAAAGCAGGTACAGGGTTGCCCTGTGCGTCGATCATTTTGCTGTAAATATCAACAAAAAAATGACCATTACCCGTTTTCTCAATCAACTGTTGTATCAGTTTGTTGGTATAACGTATCTGGCTTAGCAGATTTTTGCGGGCTAAGCTTGGTTTTACTGAAATATAGCTGAAAAAAATACCCGGAAAAACTTCGTGCACATGCTCCAGCAATTCCTGGAAAAAAATAAACACCTCTTCGGGGTTTCTGCCATCGCCAAGGTCGTTATCGCCGGCATACACAATTAAATGATCG
>JABDGS010000112.1:828-12165 GCA_013285915.1 Bacteroidota bacterium | reverse complement strand
GAACGAGCAGCGCATGGCAAGTTTTTCATAATCACCTTTTACAGGCGGTTGCACTAACTGCTCTTCAAGTGCGCGCATCTTCGCCAGCGCATATTGCTGTATAGTTAACAATGGCAGCACAATGCGTTCCCGCATTGAAATAGAGAGCTGGTCTACTGGGTATGCTTCCATTAATTCGCTGCTGCCGCTAAGCCGTAACACGTAGTTTAACGTCAATTCAAATTCTTCATACATCATGTGCCATATATCGCTGTATTTGGGATGTTTTGATAGGTATGCCGTTAAGGGGAAAAAACTTTTCTTCATGCTCATTTCGCAATTATCCATCAGCGTTCTAAAGAACAATGAATCGTTGTACAGTTTTTTAACCTCATCCCATTTACCAAGCTTATCCATTTTTTTCAAAGCTGTACCAACACCATAATACCCCGTAATATTTTGTTTAAGCTGGCTCCACGCGCCTACATAAGGTATCGCCCTTAGATCGTTTAAAGAAAGTTTTGACGAAGCGCCACGCTTGGCAGGGCGGCTGCCAATGTTTGTTTCGCCATAAAAGCGCAACGGACTGGCATGTGCCAGGTATTCAACAAAATAAGGATGTTCTTTCAGGTTAACATAGCTTTTGTAGCCCTCCTCCGCAAGCTGTTGCATCAATCCATCCTCCTCTGTTGTAAACGTTGACTGCTTTTCAGAAAAAAGTTGGTTGGTAATACCCGCATTTATCAATTGCTCAATATTAAACTGTGCGGCCTCAATAATACCAAAGTTTGAACTGATAGTTTGCCCCTGAATGGTAAGTTGTATTTCTTTGTTAGAAACATCTTTACCCATTGACGCGTAAAACTTCTGGGTTTTGCCGCCACCCCTTGCAGGTGGGCCTCCCCTGCCGTCAAAAAATATTACGCTTATACCATATTGCTTCGATATGGCTGTTAGCTGCTGCTTGGCTTTAAAAATGCTCCAGTTGGCCATAAGATAGCCGCCATCTTTTGTGCCGTCTGAAAAGCCAAGCATTATTGTTTGAGTATTCTTTCTTTTAACCAAATGGCTTTTGTAAATTTCGTTAGTGTACAGTGTTCTCATAACCTCAGCAGCTGCCTGCAAATCATCAATCGTCTCAAACAACGGTATAATATCAACAGTTAACGCGCCTTTTTGCCAGCCACCCAATAAAAACAGCCCATATACTTCCACCACGTTTAATGCACTTGTACAGTGGCTTATTATGTAACGGTTGCAGCCTTCCTCACCATTATTCTGTTGTATTTTTTTAACCGCCCCAACTGAAAGGATGGTGTCTTTATAAAGGTCGTTCCCCAATACCTGTGGGTCAACCGCAATTGTAATATTGAATAAGGCATTTATCTTATCCGCATCTGAAAGCGAGGTGTAATTTGAAGGTAGTGACTTTGTTTTTTCAGCAACAGCTTCAAGTGTTTTTTCATGTATGCTGCTGTCCTGCCTAACGTCAAGGCAGGCAAAATGCAGCCCAAATACTTCAACTTTACTTATAACATTCTCAACAAGGTGCTGAAATAACCCATTGTGCTGGCTAATAATGGTCTCTCTTACTTCGGTTAAAGTACGCAGTATATCCTGTGCTGTAATGCCGTTATAGTTGCTGGGCGCGGCAAGGTTGTTGTATATTTTGTCTTCTAGTTCAACAATCCTGTTTTCTACATTTTTAAAGGTCAGGCGGCGCTTTAAAGCCCGCATGTCTTTATAATAACACCGTAATACTGCTGCACGTAATTCATCCGCAACTTTAAGTGTAATGTCTGCCGTAACAAACGGGTTTCCGTCCCTGTCGCCACCCGGCCAAAAGCCCATGCTCATTACCGGGTTTTTGGTAGTATCCAGTTCCGGGTATTCGCTTTTTAACGATGTTACTATTCTGCCTGCCGTATTATAAAAAATGTATTCCAAAAACCAAATCAGGCTTATCGCTTCATCATAAGGTGTTGGTTTTTGTTTTTTAAGAAAAGGCGTGCGGCCCAATTGCTGCAGGTAAGTGTTAATTACGGCAGGGTTTTCCTGCACCAGCTCTTTTGAAAGGTCATTAATAATGCCCAGCACCTCCCCGGTATAAAACTGGGTAGGGTGGGCAGTTAAAACCAGCCGCACTGAAAAGTCTTTTAATTTTTCAATAAGCTCATCTTTTTTTTGCTCCTGGGCTACCTCATTATACAATTGCTTTAAAGTGCCTTTGCCACTTACGTCATTTATGCGTGTAAATGCAGCATCTTCCAGCGCATCAAACAACACCACCTGCCTTTCGGTATATTGCACAAACCTAAAAAGTATATCAATAAATTCCTGCTCCTTCTGGTAAGTGGTATATTGTTTTAAGAACGATTCTACTATTTCAACAGGGCTCTCTCCTTTTCTAAAACTTTCCTCACAATGCAGCAAAAATAACGACAGCAATACGCCTGTTTTTTCAATGCGGTGAAAGGGGAGTGATGTAAAAAGACTGTTATAAAGCTGGAAGCGGGTGCCTACCAGGTTTTTGAATTGCTGCAACGCGCTGTTTGAATACGTATTCATAAACCGTATGTAAGTAGGTTTTAAAATGAATGGCAGGCAAAACGTCAGGCGCGTGAAGATAACAATAATTGCGCAGGCCCTTACAGCATTTGCTTTTTTAATTTACGGGTACCATTTTAAGGCAAACCGGGCTTGGCACTTCAATGGTTACATGAGTGTCTTCAAGTATCCCATAATTTTTATTGATGGTGAATATTTGAATATTATTACTGTCCCTGTTGGCAACCAGTAAAAAGTGCCCTGTAGGGTCAATCATAAAATGACGTGGATGAATACCGGTTGGTGTGCGGCCTACCTCCAGCAAAGTACCATCGCTGTTAACTTTAAAGGCAACAATTTCATTAGAGGTAACACGGTTTGATGTGTACAGGAACTTACCATTTGGTGTAATATCAATTTCAGCGCTGCCCTTGTCTTCTTTTGTTTTGGTTATATCAGAAGGCAGGGTTTGAATTTGAGTTAGCTGGCCGTTGTTGTATGAGTACGCTATAATATTACCTGAAAGCTCGTTTATTAAGTATGCAAATCTTTTATCAGGGCTAAAAACAATGTGCCTTGGGCCGCTGCCGTCAGGTATTTCGTAATAAGCAGGATCCATTGGTTTTAATGGGGTTGTTGCATCGTCTGGGCTAAAAGTATACCGGTACAAACGATCGTTGCCTAAGTCAGCAGCAAACAGATATTTCTGGTCTGGTGAAAAAACGGTGCAATGCACATGGGGCATCTCCTGGCGCTTAACATTTACACCATAGCCGTCGTGTGCAATAAGTTGCGCATAAGGTAATACACTACCATCGGCGTTTGTTTTAAACGCGCTCATGTTACCACCACTGTAATTGGCAACCACAAGATTTTTACCAGCTGAATCAATGGCCACAAAACACGGGTCATCCCCTCCTGTTGATTGTTTATTTAAAAAGGTAAGCGCCCCTTTCTTTTTATCAAGTGCAAAAGCACTCAGGTCTCCGCCTTTATCGCCACCATGGTTTTCATTTACAGCATATACAAATTTCTGGTCTTTTGAGATTGCGAGGAAAGATGGGTTTTCGCTTTTGGCGCTGCCAATTAAAGCGGATTCATTCCTGTTGGGGTTGAATTTGTAAATATAAATGCCATCGCTTTTACCGCCCGTGGTATAAGTGCCAACCAGCAGGTAATATATAGGGTTTTGGGCATTTACAAAAGATACTGATAACAGCAACAACGCAACCAAAAGTTTTTTCATATGCTTACTTTTTATGAACGGACTAAAGATAATACGAATAAGTTTTACATTTTATTATTACCGGCAATAATTAACAAAGCCTGTATGTACTACAGGCCTTGTTAATATTTTACTCTATTCAATTACAAGTTTGTGTTGGGACGAAACGCCGCTGCCTTCAATCCTTATATAATAAACCCCGGCTGCAACAAACGGTAAGTTAACCTGCATGTACTGGCCAGTCATATCATACTCCTGCAAACGCTGGCCGGCATTATTTACCAGGTATACCTTAAGCGGTTTTTTATTGCCAGTAACTGTTACGGAAATTTTATTTTTTGCCGGGTTTGGACTGATGAGCACAATACCGTTAAGGTCGTCAAAATTAAGTGAGCGCACCGGCGAGTATTGATATTTGCCGTCCTTATCAAATTCGCGCAGGCGGTAATAATCTACCCCCTGCAATGGCGCACCATCGGTAAAACTATAGTCGGTTGGTTTACTGTTAATACCAGCCGCTGCCACGCTGCCTATTTCATAAAAATTGGTGCCGTCTAAGCTTCTTTCAACCGCAAACCTGTCGGTATTTAATTCCTGCAATGTTTTCCAGTTTAATACGGCTGTATTATTCTGTTTTTCAACAGTAAAACTACCCCAGTTTACAGGTAAAGATGCGCTTTTGATTATGGAGTTAACACTGGATGAACTTTCAACAGTATCGGCAGCTATCAGATCTACATGATTATAAACAGCAGCCTCACTTTTTAGGGTTATATCATCAATATACCAGCCATCAGCCGCATTTATATCATCATTTGCAAAAGTAAACCTGAACATGGCTTTTTGCCCGGCAAAAGAAGCCAGGTTAACCAGTGTATTGATCATTCCCGTGCTTGTGCCCGAAAATGCTGCACGGCCTGAAAGAATGGTACCGTTGTTTTTATCAATTGTGTTGTTGTAGCCGTTTTGTGTCATATATGCGCCAAGGTCAACCCAGGTGCTCCCACTGTCAGTGCTCATTTCAACAACGCCGCCGTCATAGCCGTCTTCTGTATCAAAATAATGCCAGAACGATAATGTGCTTACGCCTGCCAGCGGATACATTTTTGTTGTGACCAACGATTCATTGGCCGGGTTGGCTGTATCTTTTGCAAAATATGAGAAGTTGCCGGTATTATGCCTGGCATTTGATACCACCCAGGTGTCGCCCTGCGTGGAAGTGTTTTTCCAGGTACCAGCAGGTATAGTGCTGGTGGTTACACTGTCGTTTAATAATAATGTGGGTTTAAAGTAAGCCCCTTCATTAACCTTCAGCTTAACAGTAAATGTTTGCGATTGAGATGCCGACAAATTGATATTACTGAACAAAATGGAATTGTCGGCGCTGTTGTAAGTGCCGCCGCTTACATAAGTAACATTAGGCGGCAGGTAATCCTTAATACGTAAATTATTAATATCCGCGCATTTGCAGGCTGCTGTAATGGTATACGTTAATATATCACTCTGGTCAACAGAATCTTTATCAACATGCTTGGTAATTATTGCATTGGCGGGCACTGTAAAATCAGCCACCTGGTCTGTATAACTGTTGGCACTTCCTTCAGATGCATTAAGCCCCATGCCCCTTTTGGCAAATGCTTTCCATATAGTGCAGCTGTATTTACCTCCATATAAAAGCGTATCTGCTTTTAAAATAGCATTACGGCCATCAATAAAACCGGGCCCGCAACGTTGCAGCTTCATAGCCTCTGTTATCAGCCTTAAAGCCACTGAATTACCACCGGCACCTGTTGCCTCAAACAGGTTTTTGTTTATAACCCCATCCTGCTGAATTATGCCCCATGTCATCTCCCACAAAGCGGTACACCATATTTCACCAATTAAATGCACTTCTCCGCCATCTGTTTCTGTGGCCAGCATTTTGTAAGTCCATGGGTCCGTCGTCATGTTTGTTGAATAAGGGTATTGCCTTATGCCGCCATCTGTGGGTTGTTCGTTTACCACATAAGTACCAATGGGCTTCGCCTTTGCGCCGTCTGTAAGGGCGGCCTTGGTCCAGTCTGTAGTTGCCATTATTGCGTAGTAATCGCTCCACCCCTCGCCCATTTGTTCAGCATTTTCAAGACATTCTGTTTCGGCTGGGCCGCCCGTTAACCTGTTTGATATGCCATGTGTATATTCATGGCACATAACGCCTGCATCAAGGCTGCCATCCATCAGGTGTATCTTCAATGTTACGTTTACTGTGGTATTGTGGCCCAGCAGGTTTTTTATTGTTGTGCCATCCTCGTAACTAATCATTACAGCTGGAATAGTAATTGTGTTGTCGGTACCACCCATAATAATAGCGCCCGCTCCTGGTGTATTGTTTACCATTATAACACCTTTGGCACCGGCTAACTGGGCATTTTTTATTTTTACAATAAAGTCGCAATCACCGCGCCAGATAAGGGCTATATTACCTTTTAAAGCGGCGGCATTAGCTGCTGTATTGCAGGCGGAGTCGCTGCCTGAAATATCTTTATACAACACAACATTCGCTGTTACCGGTCCTTTGGTTGCCAGTGCGTTGTTTGTACTTAACTGGCCTTCAACGGCAACTTTGTACCCCGCGTCTGAAGCAGGTGAATTAACCAAAAAATCTTTACTTTGGTCAAAGTCAAACAGGTACATCTGCATGCGCGGGTTTTGCCCATCGGGCGGCGTAGCAAAATTTGAGTTATCAAGCCCGGTGGCATCCTGGCCGTCTGCAATAACGTAGTCGTTACCCAAGCCCCCGCGCCCCTGGTTGCTCTGTTGAAAATTACCCGACACTTCATCAAATCCGTATTGATAACTCAGATCGTGCATAATATTACTCCAGTAAAACAGGTTGGTAAGCGAGAACCCGAGATTTAAACTGTCCTGTGGTTCGCCATTAAAATTTGGCGTGTAATCAAAATCAAGATCGGGCACAGATGTTTTTGATTTGGCTGATTGCCCTATAGTATTGTCATTGGCATCATGGTCTTCCTGTGCATATACATTATTGCCCCTTGATATGGCAAATGAAGATGTGCCGTTATCATTCCATTTTAAAGTAGTTGCAGGGCTGCCTGCAGGCGCCAATAACCATGGGTTTGTTACCAGTGTAGGCGTTCCGCCGGGGAAAGATGGGGCTTCAACAGGAAAAGGAATAACCCTGTATTTTGCCGAATTTATGGTCGCAGGGTCTTTAAATGTTTTTATTTCCGGCGGGGCATCGTCACCGTTATATATCTTTTCTTCGTAACAATCTGCTGTATGTTTATGCGCCGGATTTTTCCAATTGCAAGTAACGGTAAGGTTGGCTTTGTTTACAAAGGCTCCGGTGTTTGCATCAATCCTAACCAGCCAGTGATCATTTGTTTTATTTGGCTGTATCTGCACCTGCCAGGTAAGTACCAGCCTTTGCCCGTCATTAACAGGCATCCATAGCAGCTTTACTTTTATATTCTCAGTGGATATGCCAAGGTCGCCAAACTCAACTTCCTTATCACCGGGGTTATATTTTGAAGGTTTGGCCGAAACAGCAGCCGGCAAATTCAAATGTTTCGCAGCAGCATTAACTGCGTTTTCGGGGCGTTGCGCCGGTATTCCCTCGCTATTATTTACACGTACCTGTATTTTTGGAATGATAGCGCCTTCGCTCGAAACAAGTTTGTCGCCTTTAAATGCCAGCACTTTTATGGCATTATGCACATCAATCCCCTTATAGGTTTGTTGCAGGTAAACCAGCAGCACGCCGGACTGGCTGCTGTAATAGGCATCTGAAACACGGCTGTTTTGCCGGTCGTAGGTTGACATACGAAGAGAAGATGCATTACTTTCAACAAGGGCATTAATTCGTTTGGCATCAACCTGTTGTTGTGCGCTTGATTTTTGCAAAAAGCAAACAACAAAAAAAAGGATAGCAGCAGTTCTCGCACAGTTAAAATTCTTATACATAGCTTCTTATGTGTTTCTCACAACCAAATGTAAGTATTAAGCTTTGCTAAAAAACAAAAAGGGCATTTTAAAAAGATAAAAAAAAGGCAGGCAACCAGCTAACGGTTAAGTCCGTTTACCACGCGGGAAAATCATTAAGGGCGTGCAAAACGCCATTTTTGCGCTTATAAACATACGCATAGCTGCCATTGGTGATAATAAGATAGGGAACAGGCACGCTTATATTGTAGGTTAGCACCTGGCGCAGCACAATATCATCCAGCGCTACATTCATTTCTTTACATTCAATTATCATCCATGGCACGCCTTCACGGTATAAAACAATGTCGCACCGCTTGCGCATGTCTTCCAGCAATATTTCCTTTTCTACCGACATAAGGGCTGCAGGATAATTATGCTGCTTAACCATATATTGCACTAAATTTTGCCGCACCCATTCTTCTGGCGTAAGGCGCACCCATTTTTTGCGCACATCGTCCCATATCCATTCTTTACCATTTTCTTCCTTTATTTTAAATGGATGGGCCGTGTATTCCAGTTTCAGCATAAGCAAATGTAGCTGGTATCGCAGATTTTAATTTCCTGACTTTGGGGTTTTGATGTACCCTATAGTCTCCGGTTACATCTTAAACCCTGCAAGTCATCAATTGTTTTATATTTACCTGCATGCAGGGCCTGTTAAACATAGAAAACTTATCCGTAGATTTTATCACGCAACAAGGCATTACACAAGCCCTGCAGCAGGTTTCTATTACCGTAGGCAATGGTGAAATTGTTGCTATTGTTGGCGAATCGGGATCGGGCAAATCGGTAACATCATTATCAATACTACAGTTACTGCAGGCGCCACCTGCGGTTTATAAAAGCGGAAAGATCATATTTTATAGTGGCGAAGAAGCCGATCTTTTGCAATTAACCTCCGGGCAAATGCAGGCCCTTCGCGGCAACCGCATTGCGATGATCTTCCAGGAGCCAATGACGTCATTAAACCCTGTAAAGAAATGCGGGGTGCAGGTAGCGGAAGCGATAACGCTGCATAAAAAACTGTCTGCAACTGTAGCAAAAAAAGCAACGATCGCTTTATTTGAGCAAGTGAAGTTGCCCAACCCTGCAGAGATCTTTAACCGCTACCCGCACCAGTTAAGCGGAGGCCAAAAACAACGTGTGATGATTGCCATGGCAATGAGTTGCGGGCCATCGCTGCTTATTTGTGACGAACCAACTACAGCGCTGGATGTTACAGTGCAAAAAAGCATACTGCAGCTAATAAAAAACCTGCAGGCGCAAAATAACATGAGCGTTATTTTTATTTCACACGACCTTGGTGTAGTGGCTGAAATTGCAGACAGGGTTGTTGTAATGTACAAAGGGAAAATAGTTGAGCAGGGCGATTGTACAGATGTAATTAAGAATCCACAACATCCTTATACAAAAGCATTGCTTGCATGCAGGCCCGCTTTACACAGCAAAGGCGAAAGGCTGCCCGTGGTTAGCGATTTTTTAGGTACGACATTAGAAGTACCAGGAACGAACGATGGGGTGGGGCTTATAAAGCCCGATGTACAAAAAAAGCACACTGAATTAAAACACCCAAGTACACAGGGGCAAAATGTAAAAGCGGAAACTATTTTGCAGGTTAATAATCTAAAGGTTTTTTACCCAGGCAAAAAAACGCTTTTTGGAAAAGTGACAGCTTATACAAAGGCAGTGGATAATGTTAGCCTGGAAGTGCAAAAAGGCGAAACGCTTGGTTTGGTTGGCGAATCTGGCTGCGGCAAAACAACACTTGGCAGGGCTATGCTTGGCTTAATAAAACCAACTGAGGGCAACATAATTTTTAAAGGCACCAACTTATCAGCTGCAAACCATACCAAATGGAAAGGGCTTAGAAAAGAGATGCAGTTAATTTTCCAGGACCCGTATTCATCACTCAATCCCCGTAAGACTATTGGTTCAGCTATAGCGGAGCCACTGCTGGTACATAAACTTTATGCAACTGATAAACAACGAAAAGAACAAGTAATTGAATTGTTGGAAAAAACAGGCCTGCTACCGGAACATTATAACCGTTACCCGCATGAGTTTAGCGGCGGCCAACGCCAGCGCATAGTTATAGCACGTGCACTTGCATTACAGCCATCGTTTATTGTATGCGATGAAAGTGTTTCGGCATTGGATGTAAGCGTGCAGGCACAGGTACTAAACCTGCTGAACGATTTAAAAAATGAATTTGATTTTACAGCTGTTTTTATTTCACACGATCTTTCTGTTATACGTTATATGAGCGACCGTATTGCCGTTATGCACAATGGTAAAATTGAAGAGACCGGTTTAACTGACGACATCTACAACAACCCGCAATCAGCATATACGAGGCGACTAATTGAAAGCATGCCAAAGATCATGTTGTAACAAAAAGGAATATTTAAAATGGGTTACTTATTTTTGAAACCCCAGTACTTACCAAAATGACTGAAATATTATTAGACCTTGTTGCAGTAATTATCACGTTCTTTATACTAAAGCTTGTTTTTAGAAATAAAATAAGTCCGTATCACGCCAAATTCTGGAGCGTTGTTGAAACGATCTGGCTGGTTTCATCTTTTACCGGTGTTTCTCTTGGCTTGTACGAAGTACATAAAGTACGGGCACAATCGGCCTTTCTTGAAACTGAAGAAAAAGTTATGGCTGAATTTGAGGATGTTAAAGTAAACTTATACGAGGAAGTTGAATTGATGCAGCCTGACAATACCGTAGGCGATAATGTAAAAGAGAGCGTACAGTGGTTTCATAAGGTTGCGACAATGCTTGAGGATGGTTACAAAGACAATAAGTGGAGGAAATTTATTGACTATACAAGAGGGTTTGTTTTTAATGAAAAAGGGGTATCGCATTTAACTGACGCCAATGTATTGGCGTTTGACTGGCCAAAGAATGAACATTTAAACCCGGCCGATATAGTTTACAAGCCTGAGATGAGGCGCACTATTGATAAACTACTGAACCTTGAAGCTGATACCACCAAACTTGACAAACTTAAGCCTGTAAACAAACCGGAGTTTTTTGCAAGGTATATTTTTGTATTGTTTTTTACCGTTGCACTTGCCCTGAAATTATTAAAAACTTATGCTGAGTATATGCGGTAATTATCACGCTTTTTTACCAAGCAATTCCTGCAAAATATCAACACATTGCTCAAGTTCGCCGGGTGTAGAAGAGGCAAAGCCAAGCCTTGTAGCGTTTATGCGCGGGGCTGTTAAAAAGTAACCGGCACCATCATAAAAATATAGGTCACGCTTTAGTGCCCCCGCTGCAAGACTGCTTAAATTAATGCCATCATTGAATTTTGCCCAAATAGCCATGCCACCATCCGGCACCTGGAAACTTATATGCTCACTCAGTTTTTCCTGTAAAAGTTTGCAAAAAAAATCCCGTCTTTCCCTATACACCCGTAGCGACTTGCGAAGATGCCTTTGAAGCGTACCGTTTTGCAATAACTCTGCAAATGCATTTTCCAGCATTGTATCACCTTGCCTGTCAATAACACGCCTGAACAAGGCAAGATGGTTTATAACATTTTCGGGCGCTACCAAATAACCTACCCTGAATGCGGGTGATAC
>JABDGS010000112.1:0-818 GCA_013285915.1 Bacteroidota bacterium | reverse complement strand
GGTAAATGAACCGGCATATAAGGCCATGCCCGCGCTGTCTGCTGCGGCAAGCGGCAACAGTGGCTTGCTTAAATAATGAAAGTCGTAGTCATAATCATCTTCAAAAATTATAAACCCGTATTTTTCTGCCAGCGTTAAAAGTTCAACGCGCCTGTTGGCACTTAGTGCAACGGTTGTAGGGTATTGGTGGTGCGATGTAATGTAAAGCATCCGCACCTTTTGGGTGGTACAAAACTTTTTGAGTGCCGCAACATCCAGGCCATATTCATCTATAGGTATCGTAACAAGTTTTGCGCCAGCATGCACAAAATTCATATTGGCGCCACGCCAGTTAACTTCAGCAACAGCAACAGTGTCGCCCTTTTTTAGCAGTGCGGTGCAAGCCAGGTATAACGCCATTGTTGTACCGCGCGTAATAAGTATATTTTCATGGGTAATATTAAATCCTCTTGTTTCATGCAGGCAGGTACTCAATTGCTGCCTTAGCCAAAGTGTACCCTTTGGGTCGTTATAACTAAGCCTTGTATATCGGTTACCCATTAATAACTGGCTGCGGTATGCCCTTGAAAGCTGCTCAAGCGGCGCAAGCCTTGCATCCGGAAATCCATCATCAAGATGAAAGGTTGTGTTGGGCGTTGCCTCCCTATGTAAATGAGGAGCATCATTAAAGCTAAACCCGGCTACCAGCGATGCCTTTTTTGCTGGTGGTGCAGCCAAATTGCCGGGTGGTTTTACTTGCGGCAGGTGATGCGCTATAAATGTGCCGCTGCCTGTTTTGCTTTGCAGCCAGCCCTGCAACAATAGCTCATCAAAACCTT
>JABDGS010000111.1 GCA_013285915.1 Bacteroidota bacterium | reverse complement strand
TGTAAAAACCAGGAACTTACAGGCGTATTAGTATATGTTAGCTTAGTGCTATAATATTATGATACATTTAGGTAATAATTAATAACTTCAGCAGTGGTTAAAACTATGGCTTGTGATAAAACACATGTTTAAATGTGCTTTATCACATTTTTTAACCTTCCTTCCCTATTTAGCTTCGGTTTTAAAAGCAAACCAAAATAATATACATATATGGAAGACTCAAAAAAGGTCAATCACTCAGCAGTAAAGCTTGGTAAACTTAGTCCGCGACATGACCCGCGTACATTGCAGTTTGCCAATTATATTAAATCTGGTGAAATGCCTGCTCCGCCGGCTATGTATGACTGGAGCGCCAAAATACCTGCATGGGGAATGATGAAAAATGACACCGTCGGCGACTGCACCTGCGCCGCGGCCGGCCACTTGATAATGGAATGGACCGCCAATATTGGCAAGATTGCCAAACCAACTGATGCCGAGGTAATTGCGGCTTATTCAGCGGTTACTGGCTATGACCCTAAAACCGGCAACAATGATAATGGCGCCGTTGAAACAGATGTGTTGAATTACTGGCGTAAAAAAGGTATTGCCAAACACAAAATAATGGCCTACGCCGCGCTGGAGCCTAAAAATCATATACATGTAAAACAATCGGTTTACATTTTTGGCGGTTGCTATATAGGGTTAGCCCTGCCGGTATCAGCACAAAACCAAAAAGTATGGTCTGTGCCGCCGGGTGGTACATCCGGCAAAGGTGCACCAGGCTCATGGGGTGGCCATGCCGTGCCAGTTGTGTCGTATAATGATCAAACTTTAACCGTAGTTACCTGGGGTGCCTTGCAGCAAATGACCTGGAGCTTTTGGGACACTTACTGCGAAGAATCATACGCAATCATAAGCAAGGATTTTATAAAGAAAAACAAAACGCCACTTGGTTTTGACCTTGCAGCGCTGGAACAGGACCTGACCCAAATAAAGCATTAGCTAAGAACCGATAACTTGTAATCCTTTTTAAACCATCCAAATACTCCAACCGAACGGTGTTCACAATTTCCTATTAAAACATGGTTGTTTTATAGCTGAATGACTGAACACCGTTATTATTAAGTGCGCGTGTATTTATGCGGCAGGGATTTGGGATGAACAAAGCTTAATCTTTAAAAACGCATAAATATGAAAAATTCCCATAGCCTGCTGCAGGCATTATTTGCAGCAGCCCTTGTAACCCTTTATGGTTGCCCGCCCGGCAATATGCAACAGGTTAAATTGACAGCTACTGTAAGTATAGCAAATAAATGTGGTGGGGTAATTGACACGGTTGTTGTTAGAATAAAAACTTATGCAGGAAAAGAAGGCCGGATACCCATACTTACCGATACGGTGGCTATATTAGAAGGTGTTGCCAGGGTTGATTCAACCTTTTCTATTCCTGAAGATGCAGATCATGCAAAGGTTATAGAGGTGGTTAGCAAAACCGGCGGCCCCGTTTGCTCATTCACAAGCTCGACCTGCACAACACCAAAAACTTGTAAAAATACCGCTCCTCCCGGCAATATACCCGTGGAATTAAAACAAGACATGAAATATAAAGTGGAATGCAACTGCCAATAATGCTTGTAATTATTCCTTCTTTTTAAGCAGGATAAATACAGGTAGTTTTTACACCATCTGCGGCGTAATTTATTCAGTTCTTGCAACCCTCCCTGCACTTTATTACCTTTGCGGCAATTTAGCGGATGCACCGTCTGTCAACCGCCAATCTTTCAATTGTCAACTAAACATGGAAATTACCGCAAAAACCGCGCAGGAGCTCAGGCTTACGGCAGAAGAATTTGAACTGATAAAACAAAAGCTTGGCCGCACACCCAATTTTACCGAGCTATGTGCTTTTAGTGGCATGTGGAGCGAGCATTGCAGCTACAAAAATTCAATAAAATGGTTAAAAACGCTGCCCCGCAGTGGTGGGCGGATGCTTGTTGAAGCGGGGGAGGAGAATGCCGGTTTAATGGATATGGGCAACGGGTTTGGGGTTGTGTTTAAAATTGAAAGCCATAACCACCCCAGCGCCATCGAACCTTTCCAGGGGGCGGCAACAGGTGTGGGTGGTATACAAAGGGATATTTTTACCATGGGTGCAAGGCCCATAGCATCACTTAACAGTTTAAGGTTTGGGAATTTAGCTGATAAAAAAACACAGCGCCTTTTAAGCGGCGTTGTAAAAGGCATTGGCCATTATGGCAACTGTTTTGGCGTACCTACAGTTGCCGGTGAAATATATTTTGAAGATTGTTACCATACCAACCCGCTTGTTAACGCAATGAGCGTAGGTATTGTGCAAATTGGTAAAACAATCAGTGCAACAGCCCAGGGCCTCGGTAACCCTGTGTTTTTTGTGGGCAGTGCGACGGGTAAGGATGGTATTGGCGGGGCATCATTTGCATCGGCGAATATTACAGCAGAAAGCACAGAAGAACTGCCTGCGGTTCAGGTTGGAGACCCCTTCCAGGAAAAGAAGTTATTAGAGGCCTGCCTTGAAGTAATAGAAACCGGTGTTGTGGTTGGTATGCAGGATATGGGTGCAGCAGGCATTATTTGCAGCACTGCTGAAATGAGTGCCAAGGGCGGCGTAGGTATGCATATTGACCTTGATAAAGTACCTACCCGGCAGAAAAACATGAAAGCATGGGAACTTTTGCTGAGCGAGAGCCAGGAAAGAATGCTGATAGTAGTTGAAAAGGGCAAGGAAGAAGCAGTGTTGAAAATATTTGAGAAGTGGGATCTGCCATGCAGTGAAATTGGCCATGTAACAGATGATGGCTTGCTGAAATTTTATATGTATGGAGAACTGGAAGCGGAAATACCGGCATACGAACTTGTGTTAGGCGGTGGTGCACCACAATACACAAGGGAATTTAAAGCACCAGCATATTTGGAGAAAATAGCAGCCTTTTCAATAGACAATATTGATGATATTAAAGATACCGCTGATTTAAAAGCCATTGCTGAACAAGTAATTAAAATACCAAATATCGCCAGCAAAAAATGGGTTACCGTGCAGTACGACAGTACTGTTGGTGCAGCCAATGCAAGTACCAATGCACCTAGCGATGCTGCTGTTGTGCTGGCGCATGGTACAGGCAAAGCCTTAGCTGTTACAACTGATTGCAATAGCCGTTACGTATATGCCAACCCACATACCGGTGCTATGATAGCTGTTGCCGAAGCAGCCCGCAATATTATTTGCAGCGGTGCGGAACCTATTGGGGTAACCAATTGTTTAAACTTTGGCAATCCTTATATTCCCGAAGTATACTACCAGTTTGTTGAAGCTGTAAAGGGCATGGGTGAGGCCTGCCGTAAATTTAATACACCTGTTACTGGTGGTAATGTAAGTTTTTATAATCAAAATCCCGAAGGGCCTGTATACCCCACGCCAACTATTGGCATGGTAGGTATTATTGATGATTTTAGCACACGCACCACACTTGATCATAAAGCTGCAGGCGATGTGATATTACTAATTGGAGAACAACAGGATGATATTGCGTCATCAGAATACCTGCATAAAATAAAGGGTGTTGAGTTTTCACCCGCACCGCATTTTGACCTGGATGAAGAATTTGCCGTGCAAAAATTTGTTTCATCAATCATCAAAGAAAAACTTGTAAAGAGCGCGCACGATATTAGTGAGGGCGGTTTAATTGTAACATTACTGGAAAAGAGTTTTAACCGTGGCCTCGGTTTTGACGTTGCTGCAAAAACAGACGGCCGGCTGGACGCATTCTGGTTAGGCGAGGCGCAAAGCAGGGTAGTGGTTAGTTGTACCAAACAACAGGCTGAGGAAATAAAACACAAGGCTGCATCCAATCATATACCGGTGTGTGTATTAGGTACTGTTACAAATGGTAACATAAAGGTAAATGGTGAAGATTGGGGAACTGTGGCTGAATGGAAAGACAAATACGATAACGCAATTGGTAATATATTAAAAGCTTCTATGAACGAAATAATTGATATCAACTCCAATGAGGAGGCTATGGAAGTGCATTAGTTTTAATTTTTGAGCTAAGAATGAATAATATAAATACCGGATCATCGATAATCATTACAGGCGCTGCAGGCTTTATCGGCAGTTGCCTGGTAAAATATTTAAATGAAAAAGGATTTGAGAATTTAATAATAGTGGATGATTTTGGAGTTGAAGAAAAGCGGAAGAATTGGGAAGGTAAAAGCTACGCACACCTTGTTGAAAGATACAATCTTTTTGACTGGCTTGACATGCATAACCCACAGGTTGATTTTGTTTTGCATATAGGTGCACGAACAGATACAACAGAATTTAACTACGAAATTCACCACGAGCTTAATTACGAATACTCAAAAAAAATATGGCACTATTGCACGGCAAAACAGGTGCCGTTGATATATGCTTCGTCCGCGGCTACTTACGGTGCGGGTGAACTTGGCTACAATGATGACCATGACGTTATTGAAAAGCTGCACCCATTA
Source organism: Bacteroidota bacterium (assembly GCA_013285915.1). Taxonomy (GTDB): domain Bacteria; phylum Bacteroidota; class Bacteroidia; order Chitinophagales; family Chitinophagaceae; genus JABDFW01. The sequence continues at coordinate 7,770 of JABDGS010000111.1, read as the reverse complement.
AACCCTTACGGCGTTAGTAAAAACGAATTTGATAAGCTTGCACTGGTACAAATAAACCAGCCGCCATTTTGGGCCGGGCTGAAATTTTTTAATGTTTATGGGCCAAATGAAGCACATAAACACCGGATGGCCAGTGTTATTTACCACTCCTTCAACCAAATACAAAAAGGAGGGGTTGTTAAATTATTTAAAAGCCACAAACCTGAGTTTGCAGATGGTGAGCAATTGCGTGATTTTGTATATGTGAAAGATGTGCTGAAGGTGATGTACTGGATGATGGAAAATGCAGTAAAGGAAGGTAGAATGACAGTTGACTGTAAAGAAGACACATCACCGGGTGTTATTTGCCAGCTTGAGCCAGGGATTTATAATTTAGGAACAGGCAAGGCAAGAACGTTTAATGACCTTGTTTATGCAACTTATGCAGCTATACACAAAGAGCCTTTTATAGTTTACATTGACATGCCCGAAGATATTCGCGATAAATACCAATATTTTACTGAAGCCAATATGCAAAAACTGCACAATGCAGGCTATGATGAACCCTTTTACAGCCTGGAGGAAGGTGTACTGGATTATGTAAGCAACTACCTTATAAAAGAAAAAATATGGTAGATTTGTGAAAATGATTTGTTATGAGCGTAGCAGAAATGAAGGATGCCATTCATCAAAAAATTGATCAGGATGTAGATGAAAGTGTCCTGCGGCAGGTATTGAATATTTTAGATAAACAACGGCCGGAAAATAGCTCAATAGATGCTACCTCGCACATGGAAGAGTTGTTTGCTGAGAATGATAACCTGTTAAAACGTCTCGCCTGATGTTTGATATACAAACTGTAATTGCGCTACATGATGAAGTGGTAAAAAAATATGGCGGTTCGTTAGGTGTTAGAGAGCCTGGTTCGTTAGATGCAGCACTTAACCGTCCCTTTCAAACGTTTGGCGGTGAATATCTATATAATGACGTGTATCACAAAGCCGCTGCCTTAATTGAAAGCATAATACTTAACCACCCTTTTGTTGATGGAAATAAACGCACGGGTTTTTTATTGTGCGCAAGCTTTTTATTGGATAATAATATCCGGTTAACAGCAACAGAAAATGCGAGGTACGATTTTGTTGTAAATATTTCAACCGGCAGTCTTTCTTTTGAAGAAATTGTTAGTTGGCTTCAGCAAAATACTGAAGTAAAATAAAACTAATTGTTATGAGCAAAAAAATAGCCATAATTGGTGGCGGCAACTTGGGATCTGCTATTGCGGAAGGTCTTATAAGCAGCGGGTTTATTAAACCCGAGCATATTATTATTACCAAAAGAAATATTGATACGCTGAAAGCGCTGGAAGAAAAAGGCGCTATGGTTAGTAACGATAACGTGGAAGCAGTAAAATATGCTGATTGGATCATTCTTGCTGTAAAGCCTTTTCAAATAAAAGAAATATTGCAAAGCCTGCAATTGCACTTAAATCCCGAACGCCATGTGCTGGTGAGCGTTATTACAGGCATTTGGATAAAAGATATACAGGAAATTTTAGGCGACGAGTTTACGCTTTTTCGCGCTATGCCCAATACTGCAATTGCTATACAGCAAAGCATAACCTGTGTATGCAAACATAATGCGCATACGGAGCAGGTGAATTATGTTGGCGATATGTTTAACCAATTGGGCAAAACTGTTTTTATTGAGGAAAAACTGATGGATGCTGCTACTGTTTTGGGCGCCTGTGGTACCGCTTTTGCCATGCGCTACATACGCGCTAACATACAGGGTGGCATTGAAATTGGTTTTGATGCAGCAACAGCATCACTTATCGCCGCACAAACCGTAAAAGGCGCCGCTGAATTATTATTAATAAAACACACGCACCCGGAACAGGAGATTGATAAAGTAACTACACCCAAAGGCTGCACCATTGCCGGTTTAAATGAAATGGAACACCAGGGCTTTAGCTCATCGCTTATTAAAGGTGTGGTAACAAGCTATAAGAAGATTGTAAACGGTATGTAGCCTTTAGTAGGATTCACCGGTTTCCATATCAACCTCAAGTGGCTTTTTTGTGCCCTTGTAATGTGTATCCTGCGTTGCGAGTGAACCATTTACCAGGCCGGTTGCTGAAGTAGCAGCCAGCGGCAACCTCTCCCACCTTATATACACCTTTTTCATAAGTGAATTGAAGCCGTAAAATACAAAAGCACCGTCCTGTTTTGTTAAACGGAAAAAATTATCGCCGGTATTAATGTAAATATTCCTGCCATCGCTGAAGCCCCAAAAATCTCTTAGTAAATATTCACTTCCGGCTGCATCCTTTACATACATCTCATCAGTCACTTTACCGTTTTTCCCTTTGGTGAAATCGGTTATGGATGGCTGGTTTTGTACAAACTCATCAAATGTTTTGTAAATGCCTTTTTTGTAAAATGGAGCTTCCAAAACAGGTAGGTTTCTTTTTTGGAGAACATAATCATTCACATCACTGGCTGACAGGCTTTTCCTGCTTATTTTTAATTCACTCTCATTCTTATTTTTAACCTTTCCCAATAAAATGTCTATCCCGTGTTGCAGAAGTATGGCAGCTTCATATTCCGTTAAATTGGTATTGCTTAAATAAACAGTGTCAATCGTGTATAAAGGATGATACAAGCCCTTCTTTTCAACCAATATATTGGCCTTAATAAACAATGCGCCAGTAAATGCAGGCCTGTCGCTGTTCCCCCCTGTTTTGGGAGGGGTCTAAAGTTATTTCATTTTGCGCGGGCAGGTCGCCATGTTCTTTTTTGCCTGGTAAATAAGATGAGGTAAGCCAAATTTTTTCGATAACAATAGTCAAATTCCCGGCACTATCGCGGTTGTTGGCAAAGACATAATTTTTGGTTATATATCTTGCAAGGCTTCCGGCAACTCCGTCAATAAGAGCTAATTTTTTGGTAGATGATATAAATGAATTTTTTGCAAACCCAACGCAGGATGTGTCAAAGCGGCCGTCTATTATGTTAACACCTGTAAATGGTAAAGTGGCTGTCTTTTCGCTACCAGCATCTAATTGTAAATAGCTTATTGAAAGAGTACCAACAAAATTTGAATCATTTTCATCCTGGCAAAAACATTTGCCTGCGGTAAAAAGTAAAATAAGAAATAAGAATTTATGCAACAGGCTCATTGGGTTGAATGTTTAACTTAAAAAGCGGATACATTTCTTTACCTCATCCGAAGCTTAGCAAATGTAAGTAATTTGTCATAAGCATCTTCTGTTGCCACTTTATCATAAACGGGGTTGCTTGGGTTGGCAAAAGCATGGTCGGCATTGTACTCGTAAATGCTGCAGTGTTTTCCAGCCAGGGCAAGGTTTGCTTTAAACTCATCCACCACTTGCGGGTTAAGCCATTTATCTTTTGTGCCAAAAAACCCAATCACATCGCAGTTAAGTGTTTTAAGCCGTGCTACATCTTTTTCAGGTTGGCCATAATACATAATGCAACCTACTACCTGTTTACCGCCGTCAATAGCCGCCTGCAGGCTCCAGCCACCACCAAAGCACCAGCCTATTGTAAACACCTTTGCGCTTGCACCAATTTGTGCATAAACGCCGTTAATAATGGCAGTAGCCCTTTCTGTTTTTACGCCTTGTGTGTATTGCGTCGCATCTTCGCGTGTAGTGGCCACTTTATTATCATACAGATCAACTGCAATAACATTTATACCAAGTGCGTTGCTTAATTTTTCACTCTCCTGTTTTATATAATCGTTCAACCCCCACCATTCATGAAAAACCAGCATATAGTAATCTGTTTGCTGCCTTGCTTTTACTTCCCAACCATGGCCATCGGTGCCATCAGCGGTTTTAAAATTAATGTCGTGCCCATGGTCACTTCTATATTTAAAGGGCAACGGGTTGGCATGGGAGAGAAGAAATGCTTTATCGAAAGTATTTAAGGTGAATTTTTCGGTAGCGGTAGGAGCGCAGCAAATAATGTCTTTTTTTTGGGCATTGGCAGTTATAAAACAGGTTGCCAGGGCTAAGCAAAGGGCAAGCAAAGCTTTCATAATCGTTAGTTTGTCTAAAGTTACCATTAATTAATCTAATATCAATTCCGTGCATTTTATAAGATTGATAATATTGGCTTTTAGCTGCACCGCCACAAAACTTAGCCGGCATTTTTTGTAAATGCGAATATTTTACGCACAGGTTTCTGTTTGTGATACGCCAATGTAACACTGTTTTTAAAGGTAAAACCATTCTTTTTCAACTCTTCGATCAATTCATCCTCCAAATAAATGCGCTTTTTACAAACAGGGTGTAACTCCCCGCTAAACATGGCCAATGTTTCATCAATAAACAAAATACCACCAGGTTTTAGTTTAGTGACAATATCGTGCAACATTTCGGCCGGGTCGGTAAATTCATGAAAGCTGTTGATGATAAGTATTTTGTTGCATGATGCCGATGGGATATTTGTTGCTGTTTCAGTACCCGTAATAATTGAATAGCGGCTTGTTAATGGTGCACCCTTAATATTACTGTAATATTGCCACGCTAAAGATGCTTGCTTGTTGTTACAATAAACAGTGTCAATATCTTCAAGAAAGAAAAACAAACTGTCGCTTAAAGCAGCATAAGCAGCTTCCCAATTGCAGGCTTGCGCGCCTACACTGCCAATAGTGTCGCCTGGAGTAAAAGCATAAAAATTGAGTGCAACGTTCTGCTGCTTTTTTATATCAGCTACCGACTGGTAATATAAGCCCCACAACCCTTTGACTGTTATAAGCCTTTGTGCCTCAATAGAATTGCTGAAGCAAAGGATAATAATAGCCACAAAAAAATAACTAAAAAGCCTGAACATGAGCGTTAATTGTTTTGTTCATTTTATCCACATTCAAAAAAAACGAGTTTTGCAGAATGAAAATTAAGCTTAGTTTTGCATGACCACTCGGAAAATTTGCTGTTTTATTTTTCTGCTCGGTCAGTTAATCATCATAATATTTAATCCAGGATTTTAAAACCGGCTATAAGGTAACTTATACAAGTTTTATTTTTTTGTTTAAAATTAAATGGTGATTGCAAAACAAGCTGTTTGCGGGGAAAGTTGAAAAACAACGGTGAGATTGCTTACCGAAATACAATCATAACAAAATACAAGCGTACTAAAACCATAAAAATAATTTATTATGGCTAAATATATTTTTGTTACAGGTGGGGTAACCAGCAGTTTGGGTAAAGGTATTATTGCCGCTTCGCTGGCCAAATTATTACAGGCAAGGGGCTTTAGGGTTACTATACAAAAGCTTGACCCCTATATTAATGTTGACCCCGGTACAATGAACCCATACGAGCATGGCGAATGCTATGTTACGGAGGATGGCGCCGAAACTGACCTTGACCTTGGCCACTACGAGCGTTTTTTAAACATACACACCAGCCAGGCAAATAATGTAACTACCGGTAAAATTTACCAAACAGTAATTAACCGCGAACGTGCCGGTGACTTTCTTGGTAAAACGGTACAGGTAGTGCCACATATTACTGACGAAATAAAACGCCGCATGTTGCTTTTAGGTGAAAGCGGTGAGTTTGATATTGTGATAACGGAGATTGGCGGGACGGTGGGCGATATTGAAAGCCTTCCGTTTATTGAAGCGGTTCGCCAATTACAATGGCAACTGCCCGATGATGATGTGGTTGTGGTACACTTAACGCTTATACCTTATTTAAGGGCGGCGAAAGAATTAAAAACAAAGCCCACACAGCACAGCGTAAAAATGCTGAGTGAAACAGGGGTACACCCCGATATTATTGTTTGCAGAACTGAAGAGCCATTAAATAATGATATAAAAAGAAAAATAGCATTGTTCTGCAATGTTAAACCTGAAGCAGTGATAGAGGCAATGGATGCTTCAACTATTTACGAAGTACCGATGGCTATGTTGCAGGAGAAACTTGACGTTATATGCATGAAAAAATTAGGCATTAATGTTTTTCCTGAACCCAACCTGCAGAACTGGAAGGCATTTTTGGATAAATTAAAATTTCCCAAAGGGCGTATAACAATCGGCCTGATTGGCAAGTATGTTGAACTGCAGGATGCATATAAATCAATTCTTGAAAGCTTTATACATGCAGGTGCAGTTAATGAAGTAAAAGTGCAGGTGGTAAACGTGCACAGCGAACATATTACTGTAAACAACGTGGCGGAAAAACTTGGCAGCCTTGATGGCCTGCTGGTGGCGCCCGGTTTTGGGCACCGCGGTATTGAAGGTAAAATAGCTGCCGTAAAATATGCGCGTGAGCATGACCTGCCTTTTTTTGGTATATGCCTGGGTATGCAGATGGCGGTGATTGAATTTGCACGCAATGTGCTTGGCTTGCCAGATGCACACTCAACAGAAATGGATTCTAACACATCAGAGCCGGTTATTGATATGATGGAAGAGCAGAAAAAGATAAAGATGATGGGGGGCACTATGCGCCTTGGCTCATATACCTGTGATATTAAGGAAGGCTCGCTTGCCGAAACAATTTATAACGCGAACAGAATAACGGAAAGGCACCGCCACCGTTATGAGTTTAATAACGAATACCTTGAAGATTTTGAAGGCAACGGCATGATTGCAAGCGGTATTAATGTTGATACAGGCCTTGTTGAGATAATGGAAATACCTGGTCATGCGTTTTTTATAGGGGTACAGTACCATCCTGAGTTGAAAAGTACAGTTGAAAAGCCTGCTCCGTTATTTGTACATTTTGTTGCGGCGGCAAAAAAATATAACGAAGAAAAACAGACAATTGAAGCGCCGTTGCTGCAGAGTGAATTGATATAGGTTGTGATAGTTAAATTTAAATGAGGGAATATTTTTGTGCCCTGTACCTTAAAAAGCGGGCACGCCCAGGCTTAACTGCGGTGCAAATTTTTTATTAACTTTATAAGAAATTATTATTTATGGCAATTGAGGAACTTAAAGAAAGGTTACATAAGTTAATAAATAACACCAATAACGAAATACTATTGGAAGATATGCTGCATGATGCAGAGTTGCGCTTACACTCACCACAATCCCATGTTTTGGAAGGATTGACCGAAGATGATTATAGTGAGCTTGTAACACTTTCAGGTGAAAAACCTGAAAAAGATACAATTACTTTTACGGAATTAAAATCATCGCTGGGCAGATGGTTTACAAAATAGTTTTTAAGAAAAGGTTTAAAGACAGGTTTGAAAAAACACTTTTATATATCGAATCAGAATTTGGGCTGGCCGTTTCTCAAAAATTTGCAGCACTTGTAGAAAGAAAGCTTAAAAACCTGCAGCAACAACCATTTATAGGCAGTACCTCCGTAACACTACCACATGTGAAAAGCATTCTTGCAGGCAGGCAAAACCGCATTTATTACAGAATTGAAGGAAAAAAGATTGTTGTGCTAAACATGTACGATACAAGAATTAATCCTAAACGAAACGAGCTAAAGTAACCAGAACGAAACTTGGTGGTAAATAGTCGCATACTTCTTCTTATTTGCCTAAAATTTTCTGCAGAAAGTATTTTTCTCACAGCTAATCTTTACATTGGCAGTTAAAACGAACAGCATGAGAAAAATAAGGTATATGCTGCTGCTTGCAGCAATATGCACAACAATCTGCTTAACTGCACAGCCACCTGCCGGCAGGCATTGGGCCAAAACAGGCGATGCATACTACGAGTCAAATGACAATGGCATTACTTTAATACAACTGCCGGCGCTTGATAAAAAAGTTGTTGTTGATAAAAGTGCTCTTA
>JABDGS010000110.1:6894-12503 GCA_013285915.1 Bacteroidota bacterium | reverse complement strand
GGCGGCGGCTTTGCACGTTACGCTACTGATGCGGAATGGCGCGTTCCCCATTTTGAAAAGATGCTTTATGACAATGCACAACTGGTGAGCCTGTATTCGCATGCATACCAGGTTACCGGAAACGCTTTATACAAAAGAGTCGTTTATAAAACACTGGAATTTGTAAACAGGGAATTAACGTCACCGGAAGGTGGCTTTTACTCGTCCCTTGATGCAGACAGCGAGGGTGAGGAAGGCAAATATTATACCTGGAGCACGGAAGAGGTAGAAAAAATTCTTGGTACCGACGCACCGGTTTTTACGGATTTTTATAACGTAACAAAAAAAGGTAACTGGCAGGCTAATAAAAACATACTCTACCACAGCGTTGTTACTGCACCCATTGCTAAAAAATATGGATTTACTGAAGCTGAACTGCAAAGCAAGATTGACGATGCAGGTATGAAATTAATGAAAGAGCGCAGCAGGAGAATACGGCCGTTGCTGGATGATAAGATACTAACCTTAACCTCGTGGAATGCATTAATGCTAAAAGGATATTTGCAGGCCTATAAAGCTTTTGGCGACAGCAGTTTTTTGGAAGCGGCTGTTAAAAATGCTGGCTTTTTAATGAAACATGCCGTAGGCAACAACTGGGCACTTACCCGTAATTACAAAAACGGTAAATCGTCAGTTGCAGGGTTGCTTGACGATTATGCCTTTACAATTTCAGCTTTTATTGACTTATACCAGGCCACATTTGGTGAAACATGGTTAAACAATGCAAATAAAATTGCAGCTTATGCGCTGGATAATTTTTATAATCCCTCATCGGGTATGTTTTATTACACGGAAAGCAAAGCTTCAAAACTTATTTTGAGAAAAATGGAAATAGATGATAACGAAATACCATCATCCAATTCTGAAATGGCAAAAAACTTATTTTTCCTCGGGCATTATTTTGCTAATGACAGCAACATAAATAGAGCAAAGCAAATGCTGGCAAATGTTGAAAGCAATTTGCAAAGCGATATTTACTTTCATTCAAACTGGGCAAGACTACAGGCGCTTTTCGCAACGCCGCTTTACGAAGTTGCTATTACGGGTGATCAATATAACAGCAGGAGGCAGGAGCTAAGCCTGCATTATTTGCCTAACATAATATTGCTTGGAGCAAAGAATGAAAGTACCCTTGAACTCCTGGAAAGCAAATTTGTAACAGGCCAAACAACAATTTATGTATGCAGGGACAAAGTATGCAAGTTGCCTGTTACAGAGGTAAGTAAAGCATTAGTACAGATAGAAAAATAAACTGACTGATCCCGGTAATTGTACATCTCACAATATTCAAACAGGTCAACTAAATAAAACCTTCCGTAAACTTCTATTTAACCTTTCATCACAAAGCATTTTGCCTTTTGTTGTGTTTGTATAGATTCGGTGGCTTAATTATGCCACCATGAGGAGATATTTAATTGTTTGTGCGGCAATCTTAACGTGCCTGTCTTTTACATTCATAAAAAAACAGCAGCATCCAAAGCTGGTGGTGCTTATTGCTATTGATGGCCTGCGCGGCGATCTGGTTGACAAATACAAGCCTGCGTTTACCGGTGGCTTTAAGAGACTATATGACGAAGGTTTTGTTTTTACTAATGCCTGGGACGATCATGCCATAACAGTGTCGCATGCAGGGCATGAAACGCTGGCCACAGGTAATTATCCAAAAAATCATGGCATTGTGGATGCCGCTTTTTATGAACAAAGCGGCGACACCCTTCGCTTTACTGACGCCTTTGCTGACAGCAACTACACCTTAACCGGTTACCCGGATACTAAAAGCATCTCAACAAAAAAAGTATTAACGGCAGGCCTTGCGGAATGGGTAAAGCAAAAAGATGCCTCGGCGAAAGTGCTGTGTGTGGGCACCGGTAATATTTCATCTGCCTTATATTGTGCACACCCAAACGATAATGTTTTTTGGTACAGCGACGATTTGGGGCAGTATGTTAGCTCAACTTATTTTATGCAGCAATACCCTGCGTGGGTGCAGCAGTTCAATACGGAACAGGTACCGCAATACCTTAAAAAATACACACGCTGGGACAATGCGATACCGCAACAATTCTTGCGTTTATGTGATGAAGATTCTGCCGCTTTTGAAAATTACGGGCAAAAACACGTATTCCCTTATATAGCATCGCAAAGGGCGAAGGACAGCTTTATGCATTATTGGATAAGGAACACGCCGTACTGCGATGATGCTACAATAAAATTCGCGCAGCAGGGCATAACATCTATGCAAATGGGCCAAACCACTACTACCGACTATGTATCAATAGTATTATCCCAGGTTGATAATACGGCGCATAGCTTTGGGCCAACAAGCCTTGAAGTATTTAATGTTTTATACCAACTGGATAGATCACTGGGCGATTTCTTTAGCTACCTTGATGATAAAGTTGGTAAGGGAAATTATGTTGTTGCGCTAAGTGCCGACCATGGCTTTGCAGCCATACCTGAACAAACTGCAGCAAAAGGGCAATTTGCCAAAAGGCTTGTACAGGATGATATAGAAAAAGTGCTTGACACGGTTAGAAAAACGGTGAGAATACATAAAGGCGAAAGCAGGGACGCTGTGGCAGAAGGATTAAAAAAATTGTTGCTGCAATATGATTTTATTGCAGACGTGTATACGCCGGCCCAGTTAAATAACCCCAACAATTCAGGCGATGAATACCTGGAGTTATATAAAAAGTCGCACAGGCCCGACCGTGTACCGCGGTTGCCTTATTTTTCCCTGGATTATTTTCAATCGCCTATTGCCAAAGCGGGTGTAATGGTGAGGCTAAAGCCAGGCTGTATGATAGACCTTGATTGTGTAATACACGGCTCACCATACGAGTACGACAGGTATGTACCTTTGTTGTTTATGGGCGCAGGTGTTACAAAAGGCACATCGGCGCAAAAGGTAAAAACTATTGATGTAGCACCTACACTTGCAAAGCTGGCAGATATACAAGCTGCAAAAACCGTGGATGGCAAGGCATTGTTTTAAAAATAAATTTTGATAATTTTAACCGCCTCAGCGGGCTGCTGATAATACTGCACTTGCAATAAACCCTTAATTTAGCCTGTAAAGAAGGTTTTTTATGCGTATTGCTATATGTGTATTATTGGTATTTGCCGGGTTATTATGTAAAGCGCAGGATGATGATATGCCTGACCTGCGCAGCAAAAGAGACAACCTTACTAAAATACCAGAAAAAGATATACAGGCAGATGTTGCCATATTTGCCCTGGCCGGGTTGGATTTAAATATGGGCAGGCCGGCGCTGAGAAGTATGTCCATAAGCGATATGAGCAATACCTTTATAAAGTTTGACAGTGGCAATATTCATATTGCCGTAAATGCTATTCCCTTCAACCCTGCAAAACACAAGTTGCTCTACAGCGATAAGTATTTGATAAGAATAGATAACAAACCTTATTTTGGGTCGTACAGCAAAATACCGAAGGTTGCTATACAATCTGTTAGTATGGTTGTAGATAACGATACCGTTACCATACCGCCTGCCGCATACAATGATTTATACGAGCCCAATTTTACATTTAACCAGGGTGGCACACGTAAGTCTTATGACGGTGTGTATTTTTCCGACGATAAGCACACTATCTACATTTACCTGCTCTGCAACGACCTTATGGGCGGCTACGAAGTAACATGGGTTATAAGGGATAAGAAATATCTTAGAAGGATCATTGATTTTAATGTGCTTAAAAATTAGACGGGTATCTTATTTAAATGTAGTCGTATCCCTTGTATAGCTGCAGCTGCAAGCCTCAACTATTTTTCTTGCACTGCCTAATTCATCATCTATCGCCTTAATGCCCTTGAAATTTTTTGTCTTTTCTATCGACATTTTTACTTTTTCGGCGTGTGCTGTTTTAAAAAAGCCTTCTATTTCTTTTTTGCTGCTTTCATGAACATCAATAGCAACATTTTGCGAAAGCCCTGCGATAAAAGGCGTCTCTCCAAAATATATTTTCCCGCGTTCCTCACCTATGGCAAACACAATAGTGTTTTCTCCCTGCAATAAATTAACGGTTCCATCCTTTTTAAAAAAGCCATAATTAATATTATCGTCCAGTAAGCCTCCCCGTTGAAAAATCTTATAAGCGGGCACAATTAAAAAAACTTCCATCCTGTCAGTTGCAGCATTGTTCAACTTTACTTTTAAGTTACTTTCTGCAAGATTGCTGTAGCCGGATAAAATGGCGTCAACATTAAGCCATCCAAATGCGGTGATATTAAATTGGTAATATTCTGCATTAAATTGTGGTTGTTCTACAAGATTATCAATTACAGTGTCTTTTACGAAAATGACATCTTTAGGAGGGGTAATATCTATATTGACCATCGGTTGATTAGCCTTTACAAGTGAATCTCTGGCGTGGGATAACCTATAATAATAATCGTGATAAAAATAGCAGGAGTCACAAATGGTCAAAATATTCCCCCTGGGCTGAGGTATGCCTTTTTCCTTTGAAACCTTGTCAATGTACCTATACATAGCATCTATTTGCCAGTCTGACAAAGAATCAAAACTCATCATGCCAGGCCACCGCTTTTGATTAACAATACAACAAGCATATTTGTCGCCTCGTGCCAAAACCTTCGAATTATTTCTGGTATAGTCCCGCAACCATTGTATTGGTTTACGTTTATCTTCCCATGCCAGGGGCGGACCTGTTAATACCGCCTCAACAGCATGGCAGCTTGAGCAGTCGGTTTTAAACAGTATTTCCCTGCTATCAGAAATATTAGTTATGGGCTTTCCCATTTTCTCAGGGGCTTGCCAGTCTATTTTGCCGCCCACATCAACACCTTTATACAATTGCATTTTATTGTCTGCTGTGGCTACTGGCAAAAACACCTGCAAAGGTTTTACTATCGTGGATTTTTCTTTAGTGCCTATGTAAAACATCCCGTCGCTTGCAAGCAGCTCATTGCCCGTTGTTGTTGTAAGTCCCGCGCGCAAAATATCATCCAGCGCCAAAGCTTCTTTAATTATTAATGTTGCAATTTTATTACTTGCCTCAATTGCATTTGCAGGAATGTGTATTTTAATGCCTTGTTTGGTTATAACCGTGGTGTCCTGCCCGGTATTTATTGTAAAAGTTTGTTCGGGTAGGTTGTCTGGCGTAAAATATTTAGAGAGAATGCTTTTACTATTATTGCAGGCAACAGACAGTATCATCAAAAAAAAGGCAATGGGCAGGATAGGGCGCATAAGGTTTGTGTTACCTGCAAAATTAATACTTAGCCCTGATTATTTCACTTCCCATGTATTATCCTGGTGAAAGCAATTGCCTGCACATTCAATGCAAATTCGGGCTTTACCGGTTTCCCACATACCAATCTATCCCCTAATCCCGTTATATTTGCCTTTGGAAGATTATGGCAAACACGCTTAAAAAGAAAACGCCTCCGCCACCAGACCCCGACCAGTTGAAGCCTGAAAAGGAAGTGGAGATTACGGTTAAAGAGGTAGTAAAAAAATATGATGTGAATGAAACAAACAAAAAGGCGGCTATAAGCAGGCTTATTGCGCCCGCAATTTTGGTTGTTC
>JABDGS010000110.1:551-6884 GCA_013285915.1 Bacteroidota bacterium | reverse complement strand
AAGATGAACGAACAACCAAAATTGCGGGCGCAATAAGCCTGCTTATAGCCGCCTTTTTGTTTGTTTCATTCACATCATATTTTTTTACCTGGCAAAACGACCAGGACAAGGTTTTTCAATTTACAGATGTTTTTAAAAGCGATGTAAGGGTATCAAACCTTATGGGCGTGCTGGGCGCTTATTTTGCCCACCTGTTTATTTACAAGGGCTTTGGCATCGCGTCGTACCTATTCTGTTCCTTCTTTTTTGTGTTGGGCATAAATCTTTTGTTTAGCAGAAAGATATTCAGCCTTGCACGAAACCTTAAATATGTAATTGTTGGTTTGATCGTTTTAAGTGTTGCGGCTGCATTTGCTACCGCGGGCAGTGCGTTTGCCTGGGGCGGGGGTGTAGGCGAAATGATGACCGACTGGCTTGTAAAATGGATTGGAAGCGCCGGCACAGGGGCTTTGCTTGCACTGGCAGTATTAAGTTATGTTATCTGGCGGTTTAACCCAACTTTCAAGCTGCCGCAAAGAAAGCCACGCATAAAGCCAATACCTGCGGCAACCGCGCCAATAATTAAAGAAGAAGAAACCGAAGATGAGGGTTTTTTGGATGACGCTGATACATTGGATACAGAGCCGGCGTTTGTACGGGGCACCTATAACGACCTTTATGCCAACAGCGATGCGCAGGGAAATAACAACAGGTTAAAAAATGATGGCAAAGGTGTTGTTGTAATTCTGCCCAAGCAGGAAGAACAAGACCATATTGCTTTTGATTTGACTGAAAAAGATCCAGAGACTTTTGAAGACCTTTCAAGGGATGAACAGGATGACATGGAAGATATGCCGATGGATGTAGAAGAGGAGGAAATAATTGAACCTGTGAGGAAAGGGGTAACAGTAAAAAAGCCAGAGCTTAAAATAAAGTTTGATGACAAGGTTGATATGGAACTGGAGATACAGGAACGGTTTGAGGATGAGGATGAAGAGATAATACCTGTAAAAAGTGCGAAGCCAGATAACCTGTACGACCCCATGCTTGAGCTGAGCAACTACAAATATCCTTCGCTTGATTTGCTTGAAACACACGGCAGTGAAAAAATAGTACAGGACGCGAATGAACTTGAGGCGAATAAAAACCAAATTATCGCCACGCTGAAAAATTATGACATTGCGATACAGCGCATTGCAGCGACAGTCGGGCCCACCGTTACACTATACGAAATTGTGCCGGCACCGGGTGTGCGTATAAGCCGCATAAAAAACCTGGAGGATGATATTGCGCTAAGCCTTGCAGCACTTGGTATACGCATAATAGCACCAATACCCGGTAAAGGGACCATTGGTATTGAAGTGCCCAATGTGCGTAAAACCATTGTGAGCATGAAAACGTTGCTGGCAAGCGAAAAATTTCAAAGCAACCAATTCTCCTTACCTATTGCCATTGGCAAGAAAATAGACAACGAGAATTTTATTGTTGATCTTGCCGCTATGCCACACCTGCTTATGGCCGGTGCAACTGGGCAAGGTAAATCTGTAGGTATAAACACGTTGCTGGTTTCGTTGCTGTATAAAAAGCACCCATCACAATTAAAGTTTGTACTAGTTGATCCAAAGAAGGTAGAACTAAGCCTGTACCGTGTTATTGAAAAACATTTTCTTGCAAAATTGCCTGGCGAAGAAGAACCGATCATTACCGATACCAAAAAGGTAGTGCACACGCTTAATGCATTGTGTATTGAAATGGATAACCGCTACGACCTGTTGAAAGAAGCTGGTTGCCGTAACATAAAAGAGTACAACGAAAAATTTATCAAACGAAGGCTTAACCCCAATAAGGGCCATCAATACCTGCCGTTTATTGTTTTGGTGGTGGATGAGTTTGCCGACCTTATTATGACCGCGGGCAAAGAGGTGGAGATGCCTATTGCGCGTTTGGCGCAGTTGGCACGTGCCATAGGCATACACCTGATAATTGCTACGCAAAGGCCATCAGTAAATATTATAACGGGTACCATTAAAGCAAACTTCCCCGCGCGTATTGCGTTTAAAGTATCCTCAAAAATTGATAGCCGTACGATACTTGATTCAGGTGGTGCAGAGCAACTGATTGGCAAGGGCGATATGCTTATAAGTTACAAT
Source organism: Bacteroidota bacterium (assembly GCA_013285915.1). Taxonomy (GTDB): domain Bacteria; phylum Bacteroidota; class Bacteroidia; order Chitinophagales; family Chitinophagaceae; genus JABDFW01. The sequence continues at coordinate 4,755 of JABDGS010000110.1, read as the reverse complement.
GGCGAAATAACCCGCCTGCAGTGCGCATTTGTTGATACCCCTGAAGTTGAAAACGTTTGCGATTTTATACACGACCAGCAGGGCTACCCCGAAGCATTTAAGCTGCCCGAATACGTGGATGAAAAAGAAATGGAAGGCAAAGAATTTGACCTTGCCGATAAAGACCCGCTTTTTGAAGAAGCAGCGCGCCTTATCGTTCAAAACCAAATGGGCAGTACCTCTCTTATTCAACGCCGTATGAAGCTTGGCTACAATCGTGCCGGTCGCCTGATGGACCAACTTGAAATAGCCGGCATCGTTGGCCCCAACCTTGGCAGCAAAGCCCGTGAAGTAATCTGCAAAACCGATGTTGACCTGCAGGAGATATTGAATACCATTTAGGAAAGTTTCAAGTTTACAGTTTGAAGTTTAAAGTTGGAAGAAGGTGGAAGGTTTAAGGTGTAAGGGTGAAGGAGAACTTTATCTCAAATTTTAAACCTTAAACTTCAGACTTCAAACTTTAAATTGGCTGCTTATTTTAGAGACGCCAGATCAATTACAAACCTGTATTTAACATCATTCTTTAACATGCGGTCGTAGGCCCCGTTTATATCCTGCATTTTTATAAGTTCAATATCGGCTACAATGTTGTGCTCGGCGCAATAGTCAAGCATTTCCTGTGTCTCTTTTGTTCCGCCTATCATGCTGCCAACAATGCTTCTGCGGTTACTCAGCAATGTGCCCGCTGGTACTTCAGATGCTTTTGGTGGAATACCCACAATTATCATTTTCCCGTTTAAAGCAAGCAGGTTTAAATAGGTTTTATAACTGTGGTTTGCAGCAACAGTATTTAATATAACATCAAAGTAACCCTTATATTTTTTTAGCTGCTCATTGTCAGTGGTCAGTACAAAATTGTGCGCACCAAGCTCACGGGCGTCTTTTTCTTTTGAAGGCGAAGTGCTTAACATAGTTACTTCTGCGCCAAAAGATGCCGCGAATTTTACGCCCAGGTGGCCAAGGCCGCCAAGCCCTGCAACAGCTACCTTGGTACCCTTGGTTACACCTACATGCCTTAGCGGAGAATAAGTGGTAATACCTGCGCACAGCAATGGTGCAACGGCCTTTAGATCAAGTTTTGGGGATATACTATATACATATCTTTCATCCGTTACTATTTGTGTTGAGTAGCCGCCCTGCGCAATTGTTTTGCCATCCCGCTCCATTGCATTGTACGTGCCAGTCATTTCTTCCACGCAATATTGCTCAAGCTGCTGCTTGCAGTGGTCGCAAACGCGGCATGAATCAACCATAACACCAACGCCTGCTAAATCACCCTCTTTAAATTTTGTTACATGCGTGCCCATTTTTATCACCTTACCTACAATTTCATGGCCCGGCACCATGGGATAAATAGAGCCACCCCATTCGTCTCGTGCCTGGTGAAGATCTGAGTGGCATACGCCGCAATACATTATTTCAACCTGTACATCATGCGGCCCCACATCGCGGCGGTTAAAATCATAAGGTGCTAATGGTGTTGTGGGGTCGTACGCTGCGTAAGCTTTTGTTGGTATCATAACTGTAATTGTTTTTTGGGGTAACAAATGTACTTATTCAATGTTGCTGGCCTGACTAAATAATTTGTTAGTGGGGAACCATGATTTATTGCATTTTGAAGGATTGTGATGAGAATAAACGGTATCATTTCCTTATAATCATTCGCTATCAAGCTAATCGTAGTTCTCATTAATTACGGTTCTCCTTTATCTTTGTATAACTATGGCAACACACAGGTTTAACCCAACGCTAAAGAGTAATAACGACACTGGCTTTGGCAGCAACACCAACACCGTCGGCGGCAGGTTCATTAATAAAGATGGCACCTTTAATATGCGTAAAGAAGGCTTACCTTTTTGGGAAAGCGTGAGCATATACCATACCATGCTAAACATGCCGCGCTGGAAATTTGCAACCGTTATAATTGTTTTCTTTTTTGCCATTAACCTGTTATACACAAGCATTTATGTTTTAATTGGCTATAACCAGTTTAACGGTATGATAGCTGTTACCTAACCCGATAGGTGACGGGGCAAATTTTGTTGCCTCCATTGAAGCGCTGTCTGGCTTCTTATCATTCGCTATTGCAACCGGTCTGATATACGGGCGGTTCTCAAAACCAAAAGCCTATCTTGCTTTTAGTGAACTTGCCTTAATAAGCCCTTACCAGGATAAAACGGGTCTTATGTTCCGGTTTGCATCATACAAGCATAAGCATGTGCTTACCAATGTTGAGGTTGTTGTTACTATTGGTTTCCAGGTGCAGGAAGATGGCAATGCCTCCTACAAGTTTTACACCTTAACGCTTGAACGCAGCCGTGCCGACAGCCTGCCATTAAACTTTACTGTTGTACACCCCATTGATGAGCAAAGCCCTATGTTTGGTTTTAGCACCGAGGATATGAAAATAGCCGATGTTGAATTGTACGTGCTGGTAAGGGCCTTTGATGATGTGTACAGCAATGTGGTATTGCAGCGAACATCATACACCTATAATGAGATTGTATTCAACGCTAAGTTTGTGCCTATGTACCGTGAAAGCGATAACGGTAATACAACGGTGCTTGAACTGCACAAGCTTAATGAATATAAAAAGGTGTAAGGACGTGAAACGTGAAACGGCAATCGTGAATGCGATAAGGTTTTAGCTTATGCGTTTGTCGTCTTCCGTTTCACGTTTGACGATTCACGCCTTCATCTGCTTTTCACAAACCTGCCAAGCCTGTAAAACCCGAATGAAGTAATTAAGCATATTCCAGATACTATCCACCACAGCGTATAATAGCCCTTATGCTCTATTACCTGGCTACCGTAAAATGGCCCGGCTATCTGGCCGATACTCCAGGCTATTGTGTACAGTGCCGCGTATTGCCCGCGATTGTTGTCTGCAGTACGGCTTATCCAAAATGAATTCATAAAGGGCATGGAGAGTATTTCGCCTATTGTTATAATGCCTACCGATAAAATGGCTACCCATGCACTATGCGGTAAAATATTCAACAACATAAAACCAACACCTACAAGAAAAACGCCGGTGCGTATAAAAACGGTAAGCGGCCTGGTGCCTTCCAGCGAGTAAACCAATATCATTTCGATGCTGACAATAATAAGCCCGTTAAGCATCATCAGAACACCAATAAAACGTTCATTAAGGTTCCACTGGGTTTTATAAAACAGCGGCTGCATGCTGAACAACTGGAAAAAACATGATGCAAACAAAACCGTAAGTCCTATAAAAAACATATAAGCTGCATCGTAGTAAGGCAATTTTACTTTGTTAACTTCAACATGTTTTGATTCTTTTCTTTTGCTGCCGCTTTTTACAAAAGGCAATAGTTTTAATAACAGCATTGCCGCAACTATATTGGTGCACCCGTCAACCCAAAATAATAAATGGTAGTTTATTGATGCCAGGAAGCCACCTATAGCACCGCCTACAGCCCAGCCCATATTAATAGCCAGCCTGTTTAACGAGAAGGAACGTGTGCGGTTTTCAACTGGGCTGTAATGCGCTATTGCTGTTGAGTTTGCATGCCTGAAAGATTCGTTACAGGTGCTTAAAATAAAAGTGCCCGTACACAACGGTAATAAACATTGCACCACCCGCCAGCAGGGCTGCTAACTGTAAGGGGTAAAAACCCCAGCTATCAACAATTCTTCCACCTATAAAAGCGCCCAAAATAGCACCCCCGCCAAAAAGCGCCATAACAAAGCCCGATTGCCCTACCGAAAACCCCAGCTTAATGTGGCAATACATAGTAAGAAAGGGGATAACCATAGTGCCGCTGCGGTTAACAACCATTACTATTGACAGGTACCATGTTTCCTTTGAAAGCCCCGAATACGCGTTCTTATATAAATTCCTGGCAGCCGAAACCATGCCGCTAAATTAGTAACCCGTTGCCTAAAGCGCCCCGAAAAATGCACACTGTTATACACACGGTTAATTTTCAATATAAGCGTTGGCATTAGTTTTTGCTGCTTCCCATCCGAGTATTGCTGTTTTGCGCGTGCTGCCCCAGTGGTATTCGCCAATAACGCCCGTTGAGCGTATTACCCTGTGGCAAGGTATTAAAAATGCAACCGGGTTTGCACCCACTGCGCTGCCAACCGCGCGGGAAGCTTTTGGCGCCTGTATGGTTTGTGCAATAGTTGAGTAGGTGCT
>JABDGS010000110.1:0-541 GCA_013285915.1 Bacteroidota bacterium | reverse complement strand
GTGCTGATGTTACCAATTGGTATATGCAGCAATGCTTCCCATACTTTTAACTGAAAAGGTGTAGCCTTTAAATGCAGTTTCACCTGGTTAAGGTTTTGCCAGTCACCCGTAAAAACCTGCAAGGCATTTTGCTGCAGCATATCTGTCTTCTGTTCAAATACAGCTTGCGGAAACAATTGCGTTAATTGCTGCAGTGCATCATTATTGCTGCCTGTGAAGGCGATATGGCAAATACCTTTTTGTGTGCTGGCTATTATAATATCGCCAAAAGGCGTTTCAGCATAGCTGTAGTTAATATGCAGGCTTTCACCACCATTTTTATATTCGCCGGGTGTCATCCCTTCTATATTTATAAAAAGGTCGTGCAGGCGGCTGGTGCCGCTAAGCCCGGTCTCAAAACTAACATCTGCAAGAGATGCGTTTTTTTGTAATAATTGTTTTGCATGCTCAATACTTATGTACTGCAAAAACTTTTTTGGGCTGACACCGGCCCATTCCTTAAACAGCCGCTGAAAATGATAAGGGCTTAAATACACCTGTT
>JABDGS010000109.1 GCA_013285915.1 Bacteroidota bacterium | reverse complement strand
GTAAGCGTAGGGTTTTGTGTGCCGGTCGATGTCATGCAGGCGCCATCGGTTACCAATACATTTTTACAGGCATGCAGTTGGTTCCACTCATTAAGTAACGATGTTTTTGGATCTTTGCCCATTCTTACGCCACCCATTTCGTGAATATCAGAGCCGGGCGGCGATTTTGTATCATCGGCTTTTATATTTATAAACCCGGCCTTTGTAAACATTTCTTTTGTTTGCTCAATATAATCAGTAACCATTTTATCATCATTCTCACTCCATTCACACGAAACTATCAATTGCGGAATGCCATATTTATCCTTCAGATCTTTATGCAGCCTTACGTGATTTTTTTCAAGGGGCACTGTTTCGCCCATCATCCAGCTGCTTATATGCCAGTTACCCAATTTGGGGTGCAAAAGATTTTCTCTTAATTCATCGCCAATTGTATGGGTGTCCGACTGCATGCCACGGCCACCACCGATGCCAATTGCATAGCCACGCAAAAAATCCATATCGTGCTTAAATACATTTCTAAACCTTGGCATATATGCATTGCTGGGGTTGCGGCCATCTGTTTTTTTATCTTTCAATCCTTCAAAATCGGCGCCGCCCTTACCGCGGTAATTATGCCAGGCAATGTATTTACCAAGCAAGCCGCTGTCGTTACCAAGACCATTGGGGAAGCGTTGCGATGCGGAGTTTAATAAAATAGCATTGCTGTTTAATGCAGACGCATTTACAAAAATTACTGCCGCATAAAATTCCATCACCTCCTTTGTGGCAGCATCAACAATTCTTACACCCGTCGCTTTACCCTTCTGCTCATCGTAAATAACCGAATGAACCACTGAAAATGGCCTTATGGTAAGGTTGCCGGTTTTAGCAGCCCAAGGCAATGTTGAGGCATTGCTGCTAAAGTAGCCGCCATATACACAACCCCTGTTACACATGTTTTGGTTTTGGCACTTATTTCTGCCTTGTTGTACATGTACCGGTTGCGGGTTGGTAAGATGTGCGCAGCGCGCCTGTATTAAATGCCTGTCTTTAAAATTTTTTGCAAGACTTTCTTTAAAATAATGTTCAATACAGCTCATTTCAAAACCCGGCATTACTTCGCTATCAGGCAATTCCGGCAAGCCATCCCTGTTGCCTGCAATACCGGCAAATTTTTCAGCATAGCTGTACCATGGCTCAATATCCTTGTAACGTATGGGCCAGTCAACAGCAAAGCCATCCCTTGCAGGGCCCTCAAAATCATAATCACTCCAGCGTTGTGTTTGCCGTGCCCACAATAACGATTTGCCACCCATGTGATATCCCCTTACCCACCTGAATGGTTTTTCCTGTATAAAAGGCTGTTCATCATCCTTTATTGCCCAATGCATTGTTTCTTCCCGCAAAAAACTTGCCCCCTGGTAACCCTGCAGTTGTACAACTGGTACCTTGCCCCTGTGCTGAAATGCCCATGGTGGTTGTGATGCGGTTGGATAATCTTTTATATGCTGCACCTCTCTGCCCCTTTCAAGCACCAGTGTTTTAAGCCCTTTATCGCACAGTTCTTTTGCAGCCCAACCGCCGCTGGCACCTGAACCAATAACTATGGCATCGTATGTTCTTTTTTTTGTTGAATCTGTATTGTCTCCGGGCATAGTATCAGGCATTTACATTTACGCACCCGTAATAATGACCGGGTGCAACTTTGTAATTAAAAAAATCTACCAGCACTTTTTGCGATGTATTAAACCCGTGTATTGTTTCTGATTTCATCAAATCAAAAAAATCTTTTTCTTCTTTTATTTTGGAAGTTGAAAAAGCGAGCAGTGCGGCCTTGCACTGTTGTTGCGTACAACTTGCAAACGAATTTTTGTACGTTTTTTTTGAAGCTGCATCAAGCGCCTGCAGTTGTTTTTTAAAATTATCCTGCGCAGGTTTTTCATAACAATCATCCAGCAATTTTTGCATGTATTTGTCTACCCCCATTGCTACCGCGCCCATGCCATTAACCGTTGGTATGATTGTATCTGTTATGGCAGCCAGTAAGGCTTGATCGTCAGAAGAAAAGGACGAGTTATGTGTATTTTTATCACTGATGCCGCACGATTGCATCCATAAGGGAAGCGTTATTAACCCACCCGATGTTATTAGGAGACTTTTAAAAGCGGTGCGCCTATTCATACACAGCAATCCATATAGGTAATAAATATTAAGCTGTAACAGGCATAAATATAACTAATTTGTATATATGGCTGAAGTGTATTTGTTTCTAACTATTTAATGAGTACAGCGCCCGAAGCCAGGTAACAGGTTTTTATGAATGATCGGCCCGTGAGAATTTTACGCTGTGTAGTTATACCTTCAGGTATATCTTAGTTTCAAAATCAATCTTTACCAAACCATCTTCTTCATATTGTTCAAATAGCCTGTTCATTGCATTGTCCAGTTCCATGTATTTTGATCCTTCCAATGGCATATATGACGATGATAATAATTGGCCCTTAAAGCCTTCGCGGTTTAAAAGTTGGCTGTGCAACAATGCGGCCTTTTTAAAAACTGCGGGTTCAAAAAAAGACTGTACCTGGTCTTCTCTTACAATCCTTGTTGCTTTATAATCCGTTCCAAAATCAGCCTTGAGTTGTTCCAGCTTTTGCAAAAAAGGTGTATTGGTAAGCCGGATGTTCCATATCAAGGCAATGCAACCCGGCGTTTTTAAGATGCGCCTGAATTCCTGTTTGGTTGTATGCGGGTTCATCCAATGAAACGCCTGGGCAACCGTAATTAAATTGATGCTCCTGTCCTGTAACGATGTGTTTTCTGCCGTTGCATCAACACTGGTAAATTTATTAAATGATCTCAAATGTTTTTCCGCTGCTTCACGCATCGCTCTGTTTGGCTCAACGCCCCAAACCTTATAGCCGTTTTTTAGCAGTAACTCAGAAAATATCCCGGTGCCTGCGCCTATGTCGGCAATATTCCAGTCCTTTTGCAAATCAGTCTCTTCACATAAAAATTTAATAACTGTATCGGGGTATGAAGGCCGGTATTTTACATAGTTTTCAACCCTGTTGGTAAATCTTTCGGTGGGTTTTATTTTGTCCAGTATGTTTTCCATAAGTTAGCGTAAAGTTAGGCATCCTTTTGCAAGGAAGAATTCTTTTTGGAATAATCCTGTTATTTGAGCCACCAATGCGCAATTAAGCATAAAAAACATAAAAAGCCCCACTTGAGTGAGGCTATGTGAACCGGATTGGACTCAAACCAATGACCTGCTGCTTAGAAGGCAGCTGCTCTATTCAGCTGAGCTACCGGTCCTTAGTTAAAAGGGATGCAAAAATAATTGTTAATTAGGTTGCAGCCAAAAGGAATAGTGCCGATATTTAAGGTTAATTCCCTAACCATAAAATGCCATGCCATGCAAATCTCCAAACTTGTAATGCTTATCCTCAAAATTTTCATTTATTCTGCTGCCGCCAGCGCAGTTGTATTTTTTGCGGCGGTTTATGTTGACACCTGGCTTGTAAATGTTGTTCTGCCAGCCCACACCCATGTTTACCCCACCTTTGACGGTGCGGTAACTTACGGGATATATAACAGTATTGAAATGAGCCTGTTTTTTACCACTTTTATACTGATTATAATAAGGCTTAGCATAGTATCGGGTACGATACTAACAATACGCGACATTGTACAGTACTATAAAAAATTTATTATTACCACGCTTATCATTCTCGCCTCGCTGGCATGTATACTTTGTGTGATAGTATTAAACGTTTATACCGATTTCAGGTACCTTAATAATGTAATGCTGGGCGGTTATATATTAACCTACACTTTGCCCGTTTTTTGGTTTATTTTAGCTGCCATTTATTACAAAGGCTATCAAAATAAACTTAACGAACCAGATGGAAGTAAAGATAGAAGCTGGCTGGAAGGAAATATTGAAAGGTGAGTTTAACAAAGGGTATTTTCAACAAATTGCGGCTTTTTTAAAAACAGAAAAGGCGCAGGGAAAAGCCATTTACCCGCCCGGACCACTTATTTTTAATGCTTTTGATAAAACCCCGTTTGATAAAGTTAAGGCTGTAATACTTGGCCAGGACCCTTACCATGGACCGGGACAAGCGCACGGGCTTTGCTTTTCGGTGCCAGATGGCATACCGCCGCCGCCATCGCTGGTGAATATTTATAAAGAGCTTAATAAAGATATTGGCCTGCCTATACCTAATACCGGCAACCTTACAAAATGGGCGGAGCGCGGTGTGTTGCTGCTAAACGCTGTATTAACGGTACGTGCCCATGAGCCTGCAAGCCATTCAAAAATTGGGTGGATGGAATTTACCGACACAGTTATTAAAAAAATATCATCAGAAAAACAAGGCGTAGTGTTTTTGTTGTGGGGCAAATTTGCACAGGATAAACAGGTACTTATTGATGAAACAAGGCACCATGTATTAAAAGCCGCGCACCCATCGCCATTTAGTGCAGACAAAGGTTTTTTTGGCTGCAGGCATTTTAGCAAAACAAACACGCTGCTGATGAACCGGGGCATTGACCCTATTGACTGGAGCGTTGAGCAGCAGTGATTTCAATTAATGCTTATCCTGTTCTTTCTTTTCTTTAGCTTCCAAATACCAATCTGCCAACAGGTTAAAATTTATAATGCCATACACTATTAAAAGCAAAAGTGGCCATATTTGAATGCCGGGTGTAAACCATTGGCTATTCCCCAAGTTTATACCAAAGCCAAACGCTTGTGTAACTGCAAAAAAAGATAACTGGTTAAACGTTGCCAATACCAATATTGCACCCGTAAGCAATATTGCAGCTTTGAATCTAAAAAAATATAACACCACATTTATCGCTACAATACAAATTGTTATATAGTGGACTGGAGTAGCTGCGTACTGAGTAAAAATAATTTGCGCCCAGGCATAAAGTACCAGCAAACAAACAATTATAAAAGGTATTGCGGCTTTTAGTTTTTGTTTCATGTTATTAATTTACCACCCTACCCTTCCAGCTCCATTATCTTTTCAAACATTTCTTCGTATTGTTTGGTGGCAACAGACAGCTTTTGCTGTACTGCGGCGTAGTCTTTCTCTAATTGCTGAAATTTATTTTTGTCCGAATAATAGGCAGGGTCTGCAAGGTTTATTTCAATCTGGGCTTTTTGCTTGTTTAGCTGGTTTACCTGCTCCTCAACCTTGCTAAACTGCTTTTGCAATTGCAGCAAATCCCTTTTTCGGTCGTTGTTATTAAACTGTGGCTTGGGCGCTTCTATGGGTTTAACCGGTTCCTGTTTTTTTACAACGGGTTCGTTATTTTTAACAGGTTGCTCCTTTACCTTTTCACCCTTGTTATTTTTTTGATCAGCCGCCTGTTGCTTTGCCATCCGTTCCTTCCACTCTACATACTCGGTATAACCGCCTTTAAATTCTTTTATTTCCTGGTCAACTATCTCCCATATCTTATTAGCCGTTTTGCTTATAAAATAACGGTCGTGGCTAACCATAATAATACTGCCTTCATATTTGTTAAGCGCGTCAGCCAGCAGTTCAACGCTGTGAATATCCAAGTGGTTGGTAGGCTCATCCAGCATTAAAAAGTTGGCCTTACTAACAATTACTTTTGCAAGTGCAACCCTCGCCTTTTCGCCACCACTTAATATTTTTATTTTCTTATCTACATCGTCGCCGCTAAATAAAAAGCAGCCCAATAAAGAACGCAACTCCAGCTCGGTTTTTCCGCTGCGGCTTGTCTGCATCTCTTCCAGTATATCGTTATTAAGGTCTAATGCTTCCAACTGGTGCTGCGCGTAAAAGCTTTCCTGTACATTATGTCCCCAAACCCTTTCCCCTTCAAAAGGTTCTACACCGGCAATCACGCGCAAAAGCGTGGATTTACCTTTACCATTTGCACCGATCAGTGCAATTTTGTCGCCACGCTCAATTTCTGCTTCGGCATTTTCTACGATGGTTAACTCACCAAAACGCTTGGTAACATGCTTTAAGGTAACCAGCACTTTACCCGGCTGCCTGTCAACCTGGAAGTTTATGCGCAGGTTTGGCCGTTCAATCTCCACCTGGTCAAGGCGTTCAATTTTATCTAATTTTTTCAGGGCGCTTTGCGCCTGCGCAGCTTTGCTTGCCTTTGCCTTAAAACGTTCAATAAAACGCTCCTGCTGACGAATATAGTCCTGCTGGTTTTCGTAAGCTTTTTGTGCAAGGTCAACCCTTATGGCCTTTTCTTTTTCATAAAAGCTGTAGTTACCGGTGTATATATGCAGTTGCTGCTGGTACACCTCAACAATTTTTGTAACCATCCTGTCAAGAAAAAATTTATCGTGGCTTACAATAACCACACTGCCCTGGTAATGCACAAGGTATTTTTCCAGCCACTCAATTGACGGCAGGTCAAGGTGGTTGGTAGGCTCATCCAATAACAGCAAGTCCGGCGCCTGCAATATCATTTTAGCCAGCAGCACGCGCATCCGCCAGCCGCCGCTAAATTCCTTATATGGCCTGCCGAGGTCTGCATTTTTAAAACCGAGGCCCTGCAACACCTCCTCGGTGCGGTGGTGAATGGTGTAGCCGCCTAATACCTCAAGGTCGTGCAGCTTATCGGTGTATTGATGCAGTAATATCTCTTGTTTGTCTGCATCCATATTGGTTGAATTCTCCAATTCATGCCCCAGCGTTTCTATTTCCTTCTCTAATTGCTTTACTTTTTCAAAGGCCCCCATCGCTACTTCGAGGATAGAATCGTTGGTATCGAAACTCAACAGGTCCTGGTGCAGGTAACCAATAGTGGTGTCCCGCCCCTTTTCAACGGTCCCTGCACTTGGTAAATATTCACCTACAAACAGTTTTAGCATGGTTGATTTACCTGTGCCGTTGTAGCCTATCAGCCCTATGCGCTCCCCGGGGTGAATATGCCAGGTTGCATCTTCCACAATTACACGTGCGCCAAACTCAAAGGTTATATTATTAAATCCTGCTAACATTGTTTTTAAATTGGAGCGCAAAATTACGGCAAAACAACGGTTGGTGATTGCTGATTTTGGGATTTAGCTATTTAGTGATTTAGGAATTGGCTGTTAAACCCTAAATAAAACGGCACCACGGTAACGGATGCATTTCAAATTTTCGCTGAAGCGAATGTGATTTGGCAAAATATAATGGCAGACTTCGCTCTACGGAACTTGTAGTTCCGCAGGCCTATGGTGTTGCTTCCAGCAACATAATTTGTCGTCAAAGGCGACATCATATTACTGCGGAACTACAAGTCCCGCAGAGCAGGTGAGCAGGATGATTAAGAATTGGCTGTTAAACCCTAATAAAATGGCACGACGGCAACTTAAATAGTTTTTAATTTTTAATATATTTGTAATATGGCAGTTGAAAAAACACATAAAAAAACTACTTCACAGCCGCGTAAACAGTCAGCCAAAAAAAAGAAGCCAAAGAAGGGTTCGTTAGAAGCTATTGAAGCATCTATCCGCTTAATGAGGAAATACAATATTGACCTTAGTTATATAATAGAATGACAGTAGTTGCAGATTCTACGGTTATATTTCACTTTAACCGGTATAACACCAAAATGCTAAAAATAATTAAAGACCAAGGTGTTACTGAACTTTGGATCACACGTATTAGTTACATTGAATTGTTGAGCGGCGCCAGCGAAAATGCCAAAGTAAATGTTAGAAAAATATTACATGCATACCCCATTTTGGAATTTGACAAAAAAGCCTGTAATGTTGCCAACACGCTTGCAATGAAATACAGAATTGGCGCAAAAAACAGTAAGGATTTTTTAATTGCGTGTATTGCAATAGCCAACAAACTTCCGTTAGTTACTGAAAACATAAAAGACTTTAATTATACTGAACTTAATTTATTGCCCTACAAAATTTAATAGGCACGACAAAACCTTTTACCATGCTTGCCGACAAAAAACTAAAAGCTTTTGCGCCCACAACCAACCCGCAAAAAGCAAAAGCCTTTTACCAGGATGTTCTGGGTCTTGAATTAATGAGCGAAGATGGCTTCGCACTGCAGTTTAACTGCAACGGCACCTATTTACGGGTTGTAACAGTTAATGAGCTGCAACCCCAACCGTTTACTGTTTTAGGATGGACCGTACCGGATATAAACGCCACTATTAAGCAACTAACTGCTAAGGGAGTTGTGTTTGAACGCTATGGCTTTTTTGAACAGGATGAAGATGGCGTTTGGACGGCGCCGGGTGGCACCAAAGTGGCATGGTTTAAAGACCCCGACGCAAACCTGCTTTCTCTTGACTGTTAACCATGTTTTGATAAGCGGTACACCCGAAATACACAAAACTGCCTATTTTGATTGCTGATAACAATGCCATGAAAAAATTTGTGTTGCTGCTGTTTTTTGCCGTTTGCTGTTTGTGTTTATTTGCCCAAACCAACAGCGTTTCAGTAATTGATTTTGTAAAATAAAAGCTGGTAAGGCCAGGGAGGCTTATTATTTTTACGAAAACAACTGGAAAGTGTACCGTGATATTGCGCTGGCAAAAGGTTATATAAAAAGCTACCGGATATACAATACCACGGCAGATTCAACCGCTGATTTTGATTTAATACTTGTTACCGAGTATGCAGACAGCACCCAATTAAAACTAAGTGAAGCAAGGTTTAATGATATTATTAAACAGGAACGGCCGGCAGGTGCAAAATTGTTGAACGAACTTAAGCCGAATGACTTCAGGCAAAACGTATTTAGTAAAAAAGCGGCGACCTTATACAAAGCCAGTGATCAAGTAAACTAATATTTGATGGACAACAACACCGTTTGGAATAGTATTCCGCTGGAAGATTATGAGGCGCACATGGCTAATGCACAGGTTGGGCAATTGCAGTTATTAAACAGCTTAACCAAAAAGTACCTGCAGCAGTTAAGGCCTGCAAGCTGTATTTTTTTAGGCATTGCCGGCGGCAACGGGCTTGAACATATTGATAATACAGCTACAAGGCAGGTTATTACCGTTGATATAAACCCGCAATACCTTGCAAAGACACACGAAAGATATGTGGTTGCAATACCCGCACTGCAAACTGTTGAACTGGATATTGTGCAACATGCCGGGTGTGTTACTAAGTCAAAGATGATTTGGGCTGCCTTGATATTTGAATATACGGGTGTAGATGCCGGGCTTGCCTTTTGTGCTAACAATATTGCCAGAAAAGGCAACCTTGCGGTAACCATTCAATTGAATAACGGGGTTACCTCGGTAAGCAATACCGGCGTTGAAAGTGTTAAACAGGCTGGCAGTGTTTTTAAAGCTGTTGACCCAGCAGCATTGATTGAAAAAGCTACAGATGCAGGTTTTGTTTTGGTAGAAGAAGAGGAAAATTTTTTGCCCAATGGAAAATCGTTTAAAACCTATCTTTTCAAATACCAATGACAAGCCCGTACAAAAAATATAGCCCGATTAAATGTAACCCTTAAAGTTTGGTATATTACACCAAGTAAAGATGAAACATGCACAAACCTGTTAAACCTATATTATCCAAAATATTTACCGCTGCTATTTTAGTGACTGTATGGCTAACCTTTTACTACGAGGTCGTTATCGCATTACTAATATTCATTTGCGCACTTATCGGTTTATTTATCGCGCGTGCAAAATATAGATGGCAGGTGTTATTGTTTTCTCCTTTTGTAATTGCTTCGGCATTTAGTTTTGTAGCGGGGATTGCCGATTATTGTGCTGGTAACGCAACAGAGAAAACTGGAAACGGCAAGGTGTCTGATGAATTTTTTAACCTTGATCCAGAATTAAGAGTTTGGCATCGGATGTCTGAATACGCATCAAATGACAACGAATTATTTACATACGAACCAAGTAATTTGGCGATTGAAATGTGTACCAAGCTTTTTGGAAGACAACGAGGTGTTTATAAAGGATATTATCCCGAAAAACGAACAGTCATTGATAGCTTAAAAAATGTACAGCCGATAAGGTATTTTGGAAACAAGCAATCGGAAAATGCAGGATGGCTGGGGTATAAATCAATAACCTTTAATTATAATGGCGATGCAGTAAAAATTAAAGATTCAAGAAGGGAGTTTCTTGGTTTTTTTTATAAATGCGATAGTGCGAAAGTTCTTATTTTAAATAATGAATGTATTCTGTTTCAGCCTGTTTCTTACCCGAGAAGATTGACAGTTTTCCTGGCTGATCGAAAACAGGAGAAGTATTTGCTCATTATAACGATTAAAAAAATAGCTATGGCAAAAACCGATACCAAAGACCTACTTAAATTCCTTAAGCCTTTCTCCAAGGAAACACAGGAGTTGGTATTGTGGCTACGTGAATTTGCCTGGGGTGTTTGCCCAGATACCAATGAACTGATATACGATAACTACAACGCCCTTGCTATTGGCTGGTCGCCCACAGAAAAGGTAACGCACACCATTTGCAGCGTTGCCGCCTACCGCGGAGGTACAAATGTACATTTTGGGTTTTACTGGGGCAGCCAGATCGCCGACCGGGAAAAGATGTTATTGGGTGCAGGTAACCAATACCGTTACCTGCTTGTAAAAGACAAAAAAACTTTCCCCAAAGCTTATATTACCAAACTTATACATGAAGCCCATGCAAACTGCCTTGCTAAAGTAAAAGACCCCAAACTGTTGAAAGAAGGGCTTACCATTACAAAATCAATATCGGCTGCCAAAAGGGAACCGAAGAAAGCCAAAACCGCAAAAAAAATATAATTTTATCGCAAACTATTATAAACGATGAATAAGAAATATTTCGCGCTGAAGTTATTGCCAAACAGGCCGGATTTTTCGCAAACAATGACGCCCGAGGAACGTGCCATAATGATGCAGCATATTGGCTACTGGAAAGGCATAATGGCACAGGGCAAAGTATTGGTATTTGGCCCGGTGCTTGACCCCGAATCTGTTTACGGCCTTGGCATAGTGGTTGTTGACGATGTAAAGGAAGTTGAAGAGTTTATTGCAAACGACCCTGCTGCATCAATAAATAAATATGTTTATTACCCTATGATGGCTGTAGTACCGGCATAAAGTTTAAAGTTTGAAGTTTCCAGTTTAAAGTTATTGCGGAGGAGGGTTGATCACAAGCAAGAATCTTCAAGTTTAAAGTTTTTGCGGGAGATTTCTTTTACCGCAAAGATGGTACGAAACGAAGAAGGCAGGTAACTCGGAATTTGTAATGCAAGGTTTTTGTGGAATTTTCTTACTTAAACATTTGACGTAGTGCCAGTTTTACAGAATATCAATACCTTGCAGCATCTCCTTAAAAACCAGTAACACCTTCCTAAGCAAATGGAGTTTTTAAAATCTTTAGGCAAAATACCAGCCGGTGCTGAACTGGAAAAGGTGAAATTGTCGGCCAATTTTCAAAATGGCGGTTTTAAAAACCTTTCCCCTACCGAGATGATGGCAAAGGAGGCCTCGTACGTAGAAATTATGTGGCATTTTATTAATAAGCCATCCAATTGTTTTCCCCCGTCACCTCTGCCTTCGGTAAGAACTGATCTGAAAAATATTGAATCAGACAGACCGGTTATTGTTTGGTTTGGTCATTCATCTTATTTAATCCACATCAACCAAAAAAATATTTTGGTCGACCCTGTTTTTTGCGGGCATGCCTCGCCTTTCTCATTCACCGCAAAAAGCTTTCCAGGTACGGATGCATATACAGTGGATGATATGCCTGAAATTGACGTATTGCTGCTTACACACGACCATTATGACCATCTTGACCATGAAACGGTAGTTAAGCTGCAGCACAAAACAAAACACATCTGCACATCGCTGGGTGTGGCATCGCACCTTGTGTATTGGGGGCTTGATAAAAATACTATTACTGAGTTTGACTGGTGGGATAGCCAGAGCTTTGGTGACGATCTAACTATAACTGCCGTACCTGCGCGCCATTTTTCAGGCAGAAGTTTTACCCGCAATAAAACGTTGTGGTCGTCATTTATTTTGCAAACAGCAGGGCACAATATTTACGCTGGCGGTGACAGCGGCTACGATACCCACTTTAAAAATATTGGCGAAAAATTTGGGCCGTTTGAAATAGCCATTCTTGAGTGCGGGCAGTATAACACTGCCTGGCCATATATACACATGATGCCTGAACAAACAGTGCATGCAGCAATTGACCTTAACGCCGGCGTATTGTTGCCGGTGCACTGGTCTAAATTCTCCTTATCACTGCACCCCTGGGCAGAGCCTATAGCCAGGGTTACAGCAAAGGCAAAAGAATTAAACATGCCCATAGCCACACCATTGATTGGTGAGCCAGTAATTATAGGCGAACCCTTGCCCACTGAGAAGTGGTGGGAAGGTGTAGTTAAGAGTTAACAGAAGTTAAGAGTGAAAAGGCAAAAGTGAAAAGTGAAATACAACAACTACCCCGGGAGCATTATTACTTTTTGCAATCTCAAAAAAAAAAGTTTGCGTTTTTAGCGGACAAAACACCGTTTTGTATATATAGTTATATGTAAACTATTAATGCATGCTGCACGTGTTTGCAAGT
>JABDGS010000108.1 GCA_013285915.1 Bacteroidota bacterium | reverse complement strand
AAAAGCCATTTGTAAAAAAAGCGGTAATAACCCAGCAAAGGGTAGATGAACTGCTGGATAAAATAAATCAAAAAGGATATCATTTTTTAACCGACGAAGAAAAAGATTTCTTAAAGAAGGCAAGTGAGCAGGATATGTACCTTTAAGCTGTTATTATTATTATGAGAAAAATATTAAAAGCAACATGGGTGGCCGTGTGCTTTATTGTTGCTATAGCGTATGTTGTTTCGTGTTTTTCGTTTTGTATTCCGTCGGCCAGTTTTTCATTCATAAGTATTTTTGCCCTTTTATTTCCCTATTTGTTTGTTTCATTAATTATATGCTGTATAAGCCTTGTCTTTATCCGCAGGCAGTTTGCAGTTATTTTTTTATTAATTGCTTTTTTGGCTGGTTTTAAAAACCTTGGCAATACTGTGGCTGTTAATAAATCTACCTGGAACATGCAAAAAAAAAATGGTTCACTCAGGATTATGACGTGGAATGTGGAAGCCTTTGGCCAGCAGTTTCAAACCCCAGGTACAAGAATACTAATTCTTAAGGCAATTGAAACCTACAATCCAGACATTGTATGTATACAGGAATACCATAATGTTGAAAACTCCGTCCGGGTTACGCCTGTTGAAAAGCAATTGACCGGCATGGGTTTTAGCTTTTCATATTGTTCAAACGACTCGACTGCCATTTATGGTCATACAATTGTTCATTCAGGTGTGGCCATTTTTTCACGAATACCCTTACTTGACAGCACACGTACAGATATTAAAAGCCCCGCAAGATCTGAGAGTGCTATCTCGGCAGATATTTTTTTTAATAATAAACGGGTGAGGATATTTACTGCGCACCTGGCATCGCTAATGTTATATACTGATACCGCAGGACAAAAGAATGCTAAAAACATTTATGAGGTAACCTATAAACGAAAAAGACAGGTAGAGTATAAGATACGCGAAACGGAAATTGCACACGAAAAAGAAGTAACCATTATTCGTGACCTTATTGATAAAAGCCCTTACCCCGTAATATACTGCGGGGATATTAACGCTACACCGGCCTCATATACCTATAATAAATTACGGGGCAATTTACAGGATGCATTTTTAGAAAAAGGCTTTGGTATTGGCGCTACTTTTTATAAACTTTTTTATACCCTGCGTATTGATGTTTGCCTTGCGGACAAAAAACTGCAAACCGAACAATGCATTGTGCCCCAACTATATTTATCAGACCATTTTCCTGTTGTGTCAGATCTTACCTGGAAATAACAAATTTTGGCTGAAGATTAATACTTGCAGAGTTGGTCTGGGTTATATCACCTCTTTAACAACGTTCCAAATCACCTTTGGTTTGCCAAGTGTGTAATAATGCAGTACAGGTACGCCAAAAGCTTTTAGTTCTTTTGATTGTTGTATAAGCCATTCCGCACCCACCTTCTCACAGTCCTCATCTGTTTTACACTTAACTATCTCGTTACTCAGGTCATACGGTATGTCTACATTAAATATGCGTGGCAAAACAGATAATTGCTTTTTGCTCGTAATGGGTTTAAGCCCTGGTATTATGGGTACGTTAATACCTTTACTGCGGCACAGTTCCGCATAACTGAAAAATTTTTTGTTGTCAAAAAACATTTGTGTCATTATGTATTCGGCGCCTGCATCAACTTTATCCTTCAGCCGCTGCATATCAATATCAAGGTTGGGCGCTTCAAAATGTTTTTCAGGGTAGCCTGCTATACCAATACAAAAACGGGTTTTGCCGCCATCGCGTATATCATCGTCAATATAAATACCATTATTAAGATTGGCTACCTGTTTTAGCAGGTCAATGGCGTACCTGTGGCCTTCCGGTTCCGGTTCAAACGACGCCTCATTTTTACCCGCATCGCCGCGCAGCACAAGTACATTATCTATTCCTAAAAAATTCAGGTCAATCAATGCATCCTCTGTTTCCCTAACAGTAAAGCCGCCGCAAATAATATGCGGCACCGCGTCAACTTTATAATGGTTCATTATGGCAGCGCAAATACCTACTGTACCGGGGCGTTTACGCACCTCCACCTTCTCAAAGCTTCCATCTTTCCTTTTTTTAAAAGCTGTTTCACTGCGGTGGTAGGTTACATTTATCCATGAAGGTTTAAATTCCATCAAAGGGTTAAGATGGTTGTATATAGACGTAATATCCTTGCCTTTAAGTGGCGGTAATATCTCAAAAGAAACCAGCGTTTTCCCGGACTGCTGTATATGATCGGTTACTTTCATTGTTGTAAAATGGCTGCAATATACACCAGCCACGCTATATAAAAACATGTGTTAAGACGGTGCAGGAAAACCGTATATTGTATTTGATACGCTATTTTTGCCCAA
Source organism: Bacteroidota bacterium (assembly GCA_013285915.1). GTDB lineage: Bacteria > Bacteroidota > Bacteroidia > Chitinophagales > Chitinophagaceae > JABDFW01. The sequence goes on along the minus strand of JABDGS010000108.1, from coordinate 10,474 downwards.
ATACATAACAATTTTGAGTCTTACTATACATACATCAAACCTGGTTAAAAAATATGGCAGCCGTACGGTGGTTAATAATGTTTCGGTTGAAGTTAAGCAGGGCGAGATTGTGGGGTTGCTTGGCCCAAACGGCGCAGGAAAAACCACAACATTTTATATGGTGGTTGGTTTAATAAAACCCGACGAAGGCACTGTTTTTTTGGATAGCGAAGAAATAACAAAATTGCCCATGTACAAACGTGCGCAAATGGGCATTGGCTACCTGCCGCAGGAGGCAAGTGTTTTTCGCAAGCTAAGTGTTGAAGACAATATTTTGGCAGTGCTGGAAATGACCAACATGTCAAAAAAAGAACGCCGGAAAAAAGTGGATGAATTGATTGATGAGTTTAACCTTGGCCATGTACGCAAAAATAACGGCGACAGCCTCAGTGGTGGTGAACGCAGGCGCACAGAAATTGCCCGGGCACTGGCTGTTGACCCTAAATTTATTTTACTGGATGAGCCTTTTGCAGGCGTTGACCCAATTGCCGTAGAAGATATACAAACCGTGGTTGCACGCCTTAAATACAAGAATATAGGCATTTTAATAACCGACCATAATGTAAACGAAACCCTGTCTATTTGCGACAGGGCCTACCTGCTGATTGAAGGTAAAATATTTAAGCATGGTACTGCCGAAGAATTGGCCGACGACGACCAGGTTAGGCGGTTATACCTGGGTACTAATTTTGAGCTGAAACGTAAAGATTGGATTATTGAGATGGGGAATAAGGATAAAGAAAAAGTGACCCTCGATTCCATACTGGTGGCTCTTGAACGGGCCGCTAATGACTATGAAAATAAACAACAGGAGTTAAATGATATTGAGGGTTCTATTGCTTATCGTTACAGCGATATTAGCAACGACCTTCAACTTGATGAATATGGAAGATATTTGCTGGAGATAAAGGATGCAATTATTCAATACGGTACCGAAAATAATGATACAGCGATAATTGATAAAGCGCACTCAGTTTTTAACAGCACTGTTGATCCGGGTTCTGCCTTAAATGAAATGATAACGTTTTTGAAACTTCATGATACTGCCTCCGCCCAAACCGCTTCAACGGCATAATTTCCTCAAAACATAACAATAATCAGCTTTTTTTGTAATAAATTCCTTATTTTGCTGGTGCCAGCATGAAAATACTATCCCCCGCAATATCACGATTAGCCCGTTTGCGCAGCAATTCTATTGGCCTTTGGGTGCAAGACCCTGTTGCTGCACAAAGAGAGGTATTACAGGACCTGGTGACACATGCTCAACATACTCAAATAGGGCGTAAGTACGGTTTTCATGACCTTTTTTTGCTTCGGTCCTTTAAACAAAGGGTACCCATTCACGAATATGACCAACTGAAGCCATGTATTGAGAGACTGATGCAGGGTGAGCAATATTTATTGTGGAATACGCCGGTAAACTGGTTTGCAAAAAGCAGCGGCACCACCAGCGATAAAAGTAAGTTTATACCAATAACAGAGGAGAGCCTGCATAACTGCCATTACCAGGCAGCGAAGGATGTGCTTACCATGTACTACAATGCTAATCCCGAAAGTGATCTGCTTACCGGCAAAGGCTTGGTTATAGGCGGCAGCCACCAGGTAAGCCCAATTAATGAAGATTCATTTTATGGGGACCTTAGCGCGGTATTGCTGGAAAACGCACCGTTTTGGGGCCAATGGGTACGCACACCTGAACTGTCTATAGCATTAATGGATGAGTGGGAAGGGAAAATTGAGCAATTGGCGCAAAGCACCATTAATGAAAATGTTACAAGCATAAGCGGCGTTCCCACTTGGACGCTGGTTTTAATAAAACGCATTCTTGAAATAACCGGTAAAGCAACGCTGAAGGAAGTTTGGCCTAACCTTGAGTTATATATTCACGGGGGTGTTTCGTTTGTGCCGTACCGGGAGCAGTTTAAAAAACTGATGGGCGAGCCAATACATTACCTGGAAATGTATAATGCAAGCGAAGGCTTTTTTGCCGCGCAGGACAGCCCTGATGCTGACGGCATGCTGCTGTTTTTACAACATGGTATTTTTTATGAATTTATGCCTGCTGAAGAATATGGCAAACCAAACCCGCGCACTATTGGTCTCGATAAAGTTGAACTGGGTAAAAACTACGCCATGGTAATTTCTACAAACGGTGGCTTGTGGCGTTATTTATTGGGTGATACTATTCAGTTTACAACATTATACCCTTTCCGAATAAAAGTTAGTGGCAGGCTTAAGCATTTTATTAATGCTTTTGGCGAGGAACTTATAGTAGATAACAGCGACAAAGCCATAACCATAGCCTGTGAAAGAACCGGCGCCGTTGTAACCGACTATACCGCTGCACCGGTATATTTTAGCGATAACAGCAATGGCGCGCATGAATGGCTGGTTGAATTTGAGCGGCCCCCTGCCAACATAAGCGAATTTGCCTATGAGCTTGACTGCGCCCTAAAATCAGTGAACAGCGATTACGAAGCCAAACGGCATAAAGATATAGCCCTGCGCATGCCCATAGTACATAACCTGCCCAAAGGTGTATTTACTGAATGGCTGCGCCGTAAAGGCAGTTTAGGTGGCCAGCACAAAATACCGCGCCTTAGCAACGAGAGAAAATATATTGAGGAAATGCTTTTTTTGGTTACTGAGTAGCTGCATTTTTCCGTTTCCATCATTTATAAATAATTGGTAAAACACTTCACCCCCTTTACAATTAATATCGATTTTGCTTTACTTAGCCTATGCTGCTATTTGAGAATGTACAAAAACAATATGGCGCTTATACTGCTCTGAATATTGACCGGTTTACTATTGATGATGGCATTGTTTGGCTGCAGGGCGAGAATGGCAGCGGCAAAACCACCCTGCTTAAAATTATTGCAGGCCTTTTACCTTTTAAAGGCGACATTATTATTAACAGCACATACAGTATAAAAAAACGGCGGCAGCAATTTGTGCGCCTTGTTAATTACGCAGAAACCGAACCAATGTACCCTGATTTTTTAACTGCAGCAGAGTTAGTAAAATTATACTGCCATGCCAAAAAGGGCAGTATACAGGATACGGAATATTTATTGCAACAACTGCATGTGTACGATGCTTATAAAAAACCCGTCGCCACATACTCAAGCGGCATGGTTAAAAAGCTTAGTATCGCGCTGGCATTTATTGGCAACCCAGCATGGATATTGCTGGATGAGCCCCTTGTTACCGCTGATGTTGCCGCTGTACAAACAATATGCGCACTTATACAAAACAGGCATAAACAGGGTACAAATTTTTTAATAACATCACACCAGGCATTTTATGCTGGGCAATTATTATTTACATCATCGCTAATGGCATCAGGCCAAACTATTGCAAGCATACAGATATGATGAATGCCCTATCCATATTGCAAAAGGTAATAGTTAGCCACTTTTATAAGGTAAATACAGGCTTTTTTTTATTTGTGTTTTTTGTTTTATTTGGCATACCGCAAAACATAGCGCAGTTTCATTTAAGCCTTATTGACGGTATGCTTAAAAACCCGTCGTTCCTGGTATTGGTTATGGCAGCCTGGTTATTATATAATTTCAAGTGCATGGATTATGTAATAAAGCAGCTTAAACAGCCGCAACAGCTGTTTTTATATTGCCTGTATAATCTTTCTTATATACGTTGCTATGCATATTTTTTGTTTGTGCAGTTATTGGTTTATATGCCAGTGTTTATTTACACCATGTTTGTTACGGCTATTGCCTTTAAAACAAACCATATTGTTGCGGGAACAGGAATAATACTGTTTAATACAGCAGTTATCGGCACAACCCCCCTATTATATTTAAGAGTTTTGCAAAAAAGGCCTTTATTGCAAAACGCAAGCCTGCTACGCGCTCTGCCAAGACTTCCAAAGCCATTATTTTCGTTGCCGTTGTTTTATTTGTGGCGCCAGCGCAAGCAGATGCTGTTTATATCCAAAACCCTTTCTCTGCTGTTACTGTACATATTTATAAAATTATACCAGCCCGATCATTATGATATCCGGCCCACATTGCTATGCATTATGCTTGCCGCAGCAACAAACAGCGCCATTGTTTTTGAAATGAAAATATTTGACGACTTTTTTTTGCAAATGCAGCGCAATTTTCCATTGTATATGGCATACAGGTTCTTTACAGCACTGTTATCTTTTACTGTGTTATTACTGCCCGAATTGCTTTTTGTATGGAAGGGTTACCCTGATTATTTTACCCCCACCGACTATTTGCAAATTGCATCATTAGGTGTTGGTCTGCTATCACTATTGTACTCGCTGCTTTTTACAGGCGACATGACAATGGACGGATATATTAGAATAGTATTTGCCATTTTAGCAACATTGTTTTTTATCCTGTTATATAACCCCGGCTTTTTGCTTGAAGTGTTTATGTTATCCCTCTCATTTGGGCTGTATGCATCCTATTATTACGCATTTGAAAAGAAGTATGATTGAATTGCTGATTTTGAGATTTGGGTATTCCGGGATTTAACTAAGCTCAAAAAAGATCGCAAAATCCCAAAATCTCAAAATCAGCAATTACATTTGCCGGTACAACAAACTAACATCATGCAATTATTAGCAGGAAAAGTATCAATAGTAACAGGTGCTGCCCGCGGCATTGGCGCCGCCATAGCTTTAAAATTGGCCGAGCATGGCAGTAATATTGCATTTACCTATGTAAGTGATAGCAGCGCTGAAAAGGCAGCCGTTCTTGAAGCGCAGTTGCAGGCTCTTGGTGTAAAGGCAAAGGCTTATAAAAGCAATGCGGGCGATTTTGTGCAATGCGAAAGTTTTGTTGCTGATGTTATGAAAGAATTTGGAACGGTTGATGTTTGCGTAAATAATGCAGGCATTAGCAAAGATAACCTGCTGCTACGCCTTACAGCAGAGCAATGGGACGATGTAATGACAACCAACCTGAAAAGTGTGTTTAACATGACTAAACAGGTTATTCGCCCGATGATGAAAGCAAAAGCCGGCAGTATTATTAACATGAGCAGTATTGTGGGCATTGGCGGAAATGCAGGTCAATCAAGCTATGCGGCCAGTAAAGCGGGTATTATTGGCTTTACAAAATCTGTTGCAAAAGAGCTTGGCAGCCGAAACATACGCTGCAATGCCATTGCACCGGGCTTTATTGAAACAGATATGACCCACTACTTAAAAGAAGGTGCAGGTGCGGACGAGTTTTTGAAGAAAATTCCGCTGGGTCGTTTTGGAAGGGCAGAAGAAATTGCAGATACAACCTTGTTTTTAGCCAGTAGTATGAGCAGCTATATTACGGGCCAGGTAATAAGCACCTGTGGCGGCCTTAATATATAGGCAGAATTAAGTTTTAGATAATGCAGGTTTAAAACAAAAGCTTAATTAGTGTGTATTTTTATACAACTAAATTTATGAAATGCAACCATACGATAAGCTACTGAATGATAACAAGGCCTGGGCCGCAAGGATGCTGGCAGAAGACCCGGAATATTTTGAAAGGCTTGAACATTTACAAACCCCGCAGTTTTTATGGATAGGCTGCAGTGACAGCCGCGTACCTGCTGACAGGATAACGGGCACGCACCCCGGTGAGATTTTTGTACACCGCAATATTGCCAACCTTGTTATACATACTGATGTTAACCTGCTGAGCGTACTTGAATTTGCTGTTGTGCACCTTAAAGTGCAGCATGTTATTGTATGCGGGCATTATGGTTGCGGTGGCATAAAAGCTGCCATGACAAACCACGATTACAAACAGGTGCTTAATATGTGGCTGCGTAACATAAAAGATGTTTATCGCCTGCATAAAGAAGAGCTGGATGCGATTGAAGATGTTGAGGAGCGGGCCAACCTGCTAACCGAATTAAATGTAAAAGAGCAGGTAATGCACCTTGCAAAAACATCTATCATTCAGCGGGCGTGGAAAAGTGACCAGAGGCCCCAACTGCATGGCTGGGTATATGGCCTTAGCAATGGCATAATTAAGCCTGTTTTTGAGATGGACGCCAATACTCCTATTGACCCGCTGTATATGTATGATGATTTGTAGAACCATGATTTATTGGATTTTTTGAAGGATTTTGAGGAGATACCCAAGTTTACACACCATTTTCCATCACCAATCCTTTTTAATCCCTCAAATCATGGTTCTAATACCATTTTCCCATCCAATCCTTATAAATCCCACAAATCGTGGTTCTACGGTTCGATATTTCTTCTTTTTAAATACACAAACCATAAAAGAAAGGCAGCCACAGTTCTGTAAGGTTTCCATACTTCGGCTATTTGCAGCAATTCCTCGCGGGGCGTGTCCATTGGCAGGCCTTTTACCTCTTTAACGCTTTTCATTAATGCAATGTCGCCGGGTGGAAAAAAATCGGTGCGGTGCAATACCATCATCAAAAACACATCTACCGTCCAATCGCCAATGCCTTTTAGCTTTTTGAGCAATAAGCGAATATTATCATTGCTCATCTTCTCCAGGTCTTCAATAACCAACTCTTTATTTACTATGGCTGTTGCAAGATGCCTTGCATAAACTATTTTTTGCCTGCTGAAATAACAAGCCTTCATTTCTTCATCAGTAAGCAGTAATATTTTTTCAGGCTGTATGTGGCCGATCTTTTCCTGTAGCTTTAAAAAAGCGGCTTTGGCAGATGCCAGCGAGACCTGCTGCTCAAGTATAATATGTATAAGCGTTGCAAAACTTGCTGTGCGGTTCCAAAATGGGGGGTAACCGTGTTCGCTAATTATCGCTTTAAGGTGTTTATCCTTTGCCGCAAGCTTATCGCAGTAAACAGGTAAAGTTTTTTCGTCAAATGTCATCATCCTTTCAAATATTATTTCCTGGTTTTACTTAACCACAGAGTTAAAAGAGTTTTTTATGGAGTTTCACGGAGTGTTACTCTGTGCATTCTTTAACTCTGTGTACACTGTGGTTAGTTGTTTTCCCCACTCCCGGGGTTTATATTATCATCTCCAAAGCAAAACCGGCAGCAATGGCCACAACAATCGCCACTATTCCAGGTCGCAAAAAACTATGATTTAAAATGTTCTTGCCAATTTTGGTGGTACCTGTTCTGTCAAAATCAACGGCGGCCAATAAAGTTGGGTAACCGGGCAAAACAAAATCACTGTTCACAGCGGGGAACATAGCAATTAATGCAGGGTTGGCGATGCCCAACGTTATAGCAAGCGGCATCATGGTTTTTGTAGTGCCGGCCTGGCTGAATATAAAGGCACCCATTATAAAAATGGCAATGGCAAATGTCCAGGGGTATTGTTTAGCAATATCGCCAAACACATGCTTTATTATATCCTGGTTGGCGCCAATAAAAGTACTGCTCATCCAAACCACGCCAAACACACAAATGGTTGCAGTGCCCATGGCAGCAAACAGGCTGCTGCGGCTAACTTCAATTGCTTTTGTTTTTGTGGTGAGGAGAATAAGAGCAGTTGCAGATAGCGCCAATAATATAATTACCGTAGGCATTTTCAAATCCCCATTTGCTTTGATGATAACATTCTCCGCCCCTTTACCAAGGTTTGGAATGAGCGAAGGAAAAATGCCAAACATTACTACTGCCAATATGGTGAGGGTGAAGATAAGCACCGCTGTTTTGGCGCCGGGTTTTACTGATTTTTTTATACCGGCTTCAGATGCATCAACCGAAGCTGCAAACAACGGGTCTTTCATACGCTCCAAAAACTCAGGGTCTTCATGCAACTCTTTACCCATCTTCCAAACAGAGGCCGCACCAGCCAATACACCGATGATACATGCCGGTATACATATTTTCATAATATCACCCGCGGCACCTCCATACGCCAGGATGCCTGCCAGGGCCGCCGTACAGGCGCTCATGGGGCTGCCGGTGAGAGCAATATGAGATGCTATGATAGAAATGCTCATGGGCCTTTCAGGGCGAATTCTTTTTTTGGCGGAGACTTCTGCAATAATTGGCAACACTGAATATACAATATGCGATGTGCCGGCAAAAAGGCAAAGGAAAAATACTGTGAGTGGTGCATAAAATGTAATACGTGCAGGGTTGCTGCGTATAATACGCTCGGCAACGCCTACCAGGTAATCCAACCCGCCCGCGGCCTGCATGGCTGCCCCGGTTGTAACAACAGCCATAATTATAAGCATAACATCAAGAGGCGGCTCGGTAGGGTGCAGGTGAAATACAAAGATGAACAGCAACAACCCAACCATGCCCATAACACCCAGCCCAATACCCTTCAGGCGCGAGCCAATCAATATCATGCCCAACAAAATAACCAGCTGTATAATTATCATGGCAAGTTGTTTTGGTTTGAAGGAAGGAAATTAGGGATTAATTGTTGATTCTGTATAATATGCTGCAATAATTGGATGTTGCGTTACAGGAGCGGAGTTATGGAACGCGGATTGGGAAGATTTTGCAGATGACAGGATTTTTTATTTTGCCTTTGCCTTAAACGCTTCAATTGCCTTTTTGCTAAAATCGCTTAAAACCAGCCTGCCACTGATGGCTGCGCGTTCGCCTAATAATTCATTCCAGTTGTGGGTGCCATGCCAAAACATTTTTTTCATTTCAGCCATAGCCTCGGGGTTGCAAGCAGCAAGTGTACCTGCAAGCTTGGCTATGCTTTTGTCCATGTCGTGCGAGTGTGCATGCAGCTCGGTAAACAATCCTTTTGCATGCGCCCATGCGGCAGTTTGCCATTCGGTTGCATTAATGCTTAGTTGCGAAAACGCTCCCAAGCCAATTTTTCTTTCCACTGCCGGGCCAATAACAAAGGGGCCAATGCCAATTGCCAGTTCGCTAAGTTTAACGTCAGCATGTTCGGTGGCAAAGGCATAATCTGCGGCGGCAGCAAGGCCCACCCCGCCACCTACACATTTGCCCTGTATGCGGGCTATAATAAATTTATTGCAGTGGCGCATGGCATTAATAACATAAGCAAACCCGCTGAAGAATTGCAACCCTTCAGCCTCATTTTTTATTGCAACCAGTTCAGCAAATGAAGCCCCCGCACAAAATGCTTTTTCGCCAACCGAGCGAAGCACAATTACACGCGCCACATTGTTGTTGCCGGCTACAGTTATTTCGTGCGCCAGTTCGTACAACAATTTGCCGGGCAGGGAGTTACTTTGCGGGTGAAAAAACTCAATTGTGGCTATATGATTGTGCACTTCAGTTTTTACATAACCATCGGGCGCATGGGCAATATGTGTCATACAGCAAATGTAATGGCAATATAAATTGCTACTGTTTTTGAAAAAAAACTTTACGCTAAGTTTTGGGCGGGATGTTTGGCACAAATTGCCACTAAGGAATCGTCCTTACAGGGCGAAGCTGCGAATACACTCCACGAATAAAACTAATCGGTATAATATTGCCCAGCTGGAATCTTAAATACAACATTGTGCAGCAGTTGCTGCCATTGGTCTACCTGGGCAGCATTTTGTTTTTGCCAGGCATTATATTTTTTTTCATCGGCAGAGGCCCCAAACAGCCACACATTATAGGCATCAAATGCTTTGGATTCTATCAGCTGGCGGTGCAGGTCGAAAAGGCGAAACGGGTACACCTTTGCCTGCCCCGAATTTACCCAGTCAACAATAAATTTTGTTCGTATGGCAGATATTGCCAGTATAGTATCGCCGGATATTGGTGAAGCGTCTTTTACCAATACGTCGGAAATAGCTTTGGCTATGCCTTTACTTCCTGAATTGGTTGACTGTAATGTGTTACCTGTGAACAGTTTTTTATAACCAGCATACAAAAGGTCCTTTATTTCGGTGGTGCGTTGTGTATAGCTTTCGATGTTTACAAATATTTCACCATATAGCAGGCCCCATAACAGGTTGTTGGTTGCAAAATAATATTTTGATGCATAGTAGTAATTGCTGTTGTTGTTAACATCAACCTGTATGCCCTTCTCCCAGGTGCTGATTGCGTCTTTCATATCATGGTCCTGCATCAGCAAATCACCGTATTCACTATACAGCACCCCGCTTGCCGGAAATTTTTGCAGGGCAGACCTATACATTTTCGCGCCTTCTTTAAATTCAGCCAGCTCTTTATAAATGTTCCCCATTATCTGGTAGCACTGTTCGTCTGCATCCGGGCGCTGCACCAATGCCTGGCTTACGGTAAGTCCAGTTACAAAATCTCTTTTTAGGTAACATATATATGCCTGGTCTTTAAGCAAGGCCAGGTCATTCGGTTTTTGTTTCAGCGCCGCATTAAGCGTGCGGTATGACGCATCAAAATCCCCTGCCTGGGCCTGCTTCATTGCAACTTTTTGCAATGAGTCTTCTGTTTGTGCAAACAATAGTTGGCCAGTTACAAGGCCAATAAACAGTAAAAATATTTTTTGCATAGCTCTTTTATTCAAGTATCAAATTAGTTAGCAAACCATCCCTTAACTTGG
>JABDGS010000107.1 GCA_013285915.1 Bacteroidota bacterium | reverse complement strand
TTGAAATTTTGCAAACTCAGCGGCAAGGCTGGCGTTTATAGTGCCGGTGGTAGAAGGAAAATCGTCCCAGTTGTTTATACGGTTACTCCAATAATCAAGTCCAAAAGCGTGGTTGATGCTGTCAAGCGTTACAAACTTATTTTTCATATACTGCACAAAAAGCTTTTGCACTTCAGGCCCTGCAGTGCCATAAGATTTAGTTTCGTTATCAAGCTGGTAACCAATAATGGCAGGGTGGTTCTTAACGTGCTCCATTATTTTACGTATCACTCTTTCAGCATAATATTTAAAATGCACATTGGTAATATCCATATTCTGCCGCGCACCATATTGGTTTTGCCCACGTGCTGTAATAGCCAGTACATCGGGGTATTTTTTAGCAAGCCATGTTGGTACTGCATACGTTGGCGTACCTATAATTACGCTTATGCCTGCTTTGTTCATAGCATCAAGCACCCTGTCAATATGCGAAAAATCGTACACGCCATCCTGCGGCTCAACAGTACCCCAGGTAGATTCTGCAATACGCACTACGTTTATACCTGCGGCTTTCATCATTTCGACATCCTTATCCAGCCTGTCGTAAGGCATATATTCATCATAATATGCAACGCCGAATAACAATTTATTGGCTTTATATTGGGCATTGAGGCATGCGGCAACAACGAGCAGCAATAAAAGGGTGGCAATTTTTTTCATACAGAATAAGTTGTGATGGTAAATATACGTGGTAAAAAATAATTGTTAAAAATACAATTGTAAATTACATACCATCAATGGGTGATGCTAATCGGTATAGCATATTATTGCCGCTGCGTTCTATAGTAAAGTGGGTGCATTTAAGCTCTGAGGTGGTCGCCCAGTTTAGCAGAACATGGTATTTGGATACGATTAAAAACTATGGCCTTTTTTTCGTAAATTCGTTATCTTATGGCTGAAGAGCAGTTTAATGTGTTAGAGGCACCATTGCCAAAATATAACCTTACCGAAGAACAGGAACGCAAAGAAATTCTCCGGCAATACCGGGCTTTGTTACGCAGCATACGATCAAATCTTAAAACAGGCGATAAAGAATTATTGCGTGAAGCATTTGAAACGGCTGCAAACGCCCACAAAACCATGCGCCGCAAGAGCGGCGAGCCTTATATTTTGCACCCCCTGGCCGTAGCAAGGATTTGTGTTGAAGAAATAGGTCTTGGCGTACGTTCAACCATCTGCGCTTTGCTGCATGACACTGTTGAAGATACGGATGTTACCCTTGAAGATGTTGAACGGGAGTTTGGCAGCGAGATTGCACGCATAGTTGACGGCCTTACCAAAATATCAAACGTAATTGACCCCAATACAAGCGCACAGGCTGAGAATTTTAAAAAGATATTGCTTACGCTTACCAACGACCCGCGTGTGATATTGATTAAGCTGGCAGACCGCCTGCACAATATGCGCACACTGGATTACATGAAAAAGGAAAAGCAATTAAAAATTGCCAGTGAAACTATTTGGGTATATGCACCGCTTGCGCACCGCATGGGGCTGTATAATATTAAAACAGAGCTGGAAGACCTTAGCATGAAATATCTTGAACCGGAAGCGTATAAAGATATTGCCCGCAAGCTCAACGATACCAAACGCGAACGTAGCCGTTATATAAACGAATTTATTAAACCGCTGAAAGAAAAACTTACAGCCCTTGGTTACGATTTTGATATTTACGGCAGGCCAAAAAGCATCCATTCTATTTGGAATAAAATAAAAAAGAAAGGTGTTGCATTTGAAGAAGTGTACGACCTCTTTGCGATACGCGTTATTTTAAACTCGCCGCCCGAAAAAGAAAAAGAAGATTGCTGGAAGGTATACTCGCTTATTACTGATCAATATTCACCATCGCCCGAGCGATTACGTGATTGGTTGAGCAAACCAAAGAACAATGGCTACGAGGCACTGCATACAACTGTGATGGGCCCCCAGGGCCGCTGGGTTGAAGTGCAAATACGCAGCAAGCGCATGAATGAAATTGCCGAGAAAGGATTGGCAGCGCACTTTAAATATAAAGAAGGCAGCAATGACGAAGACCGGTTTGATAAATGGTTTGGCCAAATACGCGAGGCCATAAGCACGCAGGATATGGATGGCATTAATTTTTTGCAGGATTTTAAAACCAGCTTTCTTGCAGAAGAAATTTATGTGTATACACCAAAGGGTGATGTAAAAATGCTGCCGATAAATTCAACCGCGCTTGATTTTGCTTTTGCCATTCACTCTGCAATAGGGCGCAGGTGTATTGGGGCTAAAGTAAACCATAAGCTTGTGCCGATAAGCTATCGTTTGAAGAGCGGCGACCAGGTAGAAATAATAACCAGCCAAAAACAAAAACCCACTGAAGATTGGCTGAATTTTGTTGTTTCTGCCAAGGCAAAAAGCAAAATAAAAGACGCACTAAGAGAGGAAAAAAGAAAGGTGGCTGATGACGGTAAATATACCCTGCAGCGCCGCCTTGAAGGTCTGGGGGCGGCGTATAACCAGCACAACATTGATGAGCTGGTGAATTTTTATAAAGTTGCTTCGCAATTAGACCTGTTTTACAACATAGCGGTAAAGCTGATTGACCTTAAAGAACTGAAGGATTTTAATGTTTTAGGCGACAAGCTGGAGCAGCCCAAACCACAGGCCAAACCAGTTACAGAAACAAAACATCATGATGCGGAAGTAAAACATCACACACCATCAAAAAAAGATTCTGAACTTATTATTTTTGGTGAGAGCAGCGATAAAATAATGTACACGCTTGCCAAATGCTGTAACCCCATACCGGGCGATGATGTATTTGGCTTTATACGCCCTGGCAAAGGCCTTATTATTCACCGTACAAGTTGCCCAAATGCCCCGCAAATGATGGCCAACCATGGTGAGCGTATAGTAAAAACAAAATGGGCGAAAAATAAAGAAATATCGTTCCTCACCGGGCTTAAGATAATTGGTATTGACGACGTGGGCGTGATAAACAAAATAACTAATGTTATAAGTGGTGAAATGCGTGTGAATATTTCAGCCCTCACTATTGAAAGCGAGGAAGGGTTGTTCAGGGGCTCTATTAAAGTGTTTGTGCACGACAAAGAGGAGCTTAGTGAACTGGTTGAACGCCTGAAAAAACTACCGGGCATACATGCTGTTGACAGGTTTGATACAGAGGAAGAAGCAAGATAATAAAACCAGGATTTTTAGAAACTTCTACAATATCTCCTTTAAACTTTCCTCGGTTGCCTTTATAGTTGCATCGAGGTCTTCATACGAGAGTGCGTTATTTAAAAACCAGCTTTCAAATGCAGAAGGTGGTAAATACACCCCACGCCTGAGCATAGCATGAAAATACTTTTTAAACAATTCATTGTCTGCTGATGCAGCAGTAGCAAAATCGGTAACAGGCTGAGTGCTGAAGTGTATGCTTATCATTGAGCCTAAATAATTGATCACGTAAGGCGTGCCTGATGCCAACAATACTTTATCAAGACCGTTTTTTAAATATGCAGTTTTATCATCCAGCTCTTTTAATAACTGGGGTTGTTCTTTTAAAATAGATAATAATGTGTAACCTGCGATCATAGCGATTGGATTGCCGCTTAATGTGCCCGCCTGGTAAACGTTACCTAACGGTGCCACAACCTGCATAATATGTTTTTTGCCACCAAATGCACCAACCGGCATACCTGCTCCTATAACCTTTCCGTAGGTAACAAGGTCTGCATCAATACCAAGTTTTTCCTGCGCACCACCAAGGCCAAGCCGAAAGCCATTCATCACTTCGTCAAAAATCAATAATGTGCCTTCTTCATCACATAATTTTCTCAATCCTTCCAAAAAACCCGCCTTTGGTAAAATGCAACCCATGTTGCCGGCCACCGGCTCAACAATTATAGCTGCAATTTCACCTTTGTGTTGTTGCGCTAATCTTTCAACCGCTTCCAAATCATTATAGGCACAGGTTAATGTATCGTTAGCTGTACCGGCAGTTACGCCCGGCACCGTTTGAATGTTAAGTGTTGCAACGCCGCTGCCCGCTTTCACCAAAAAGCTGTCGGCGTGGCCATGATAACAGCCTTCAAATTTTAGTATTTTGTTCCGGCCAGTATAACCCCTGGCAACACGTATGGCACTCATACATGCTTCGGTACCACTACTAACCATGCGTATAAGATCAACATTTGGCACCATGCTTATAATAAGCTCAGCCATTTTTATTTCAAGCTCTGTAGGCGCACCATACGATGTAGAATAAACAGCCTGGTCCTGTATGGCTTTAACAACAGGCTCATACGCGTGGCCGAGTATCATCGGCCCCCATGAGGCGATGTAGTCAATGTATTTATTGCCGTCAACATCGTACAAATAAGCACCTTTTGCTTTTTCAATAAAGAGCGGCGTGCCGCCCACACTTTTAAATGCTCGTACAGGTGAGTTTACGCCGCCGGGTATGCTTTGCTGTGCCCTTTCAAATAGCTCTTTGCTTTTTTGATACATGGAATAAGTTTATAGTGAAATTTTTTTAATTGTTAATGATGATAATGTTTTTTAAAAGACCTGCAATGTTGTGAAAGATACTAAGGCAAAGATACCTTGTAATATATGTCGGCAAGCGGAAGGGTTATATCAATTGAACGTACGGTAACTGCAGAATTTATATCATTAACCGTATCAAACTTCCACGAATCATCGGGCTGCCTGTAAATAGTTTCAGTGAAGTATGTTAATGAATCTATCAGTATATATTCTTTTAAAGAAGGTATTTGCTGATAGTAAAAAAACTTATAACCCATATCCCTGTCCC
This sequence comes from Bacteroidota bacterium, assembly GCA_013285915.1. Lineage (GTDB taxonomy): Bacteria > Bacteroidota > Bacteroidia > Chitinophagales > Chitinophagaceae > JABDFW01. Next base: position 8,059 of record JABDGS010000107.1, on the reverse strand, counting down.
TTGTGCTGTCGCTCATTACTTCAATTATTACGGTAGGGTTGGTGCAGGTGTCAAATTCGCCATCTTTTTTTTTGATATCGCCGCAAACAATGCTTACATCGGGATACATATACGAATTTGAAGATGGGGTAGCAATCCTTAGATCTGAAGGAAAAACATCACAGGTCTTACCCTTTAGGTGAGCATGTAGTTCACCAATAACATTTGCTACTATGCGGTTGTGTGCCTCCCTTGCACCAGCCATAGCCACAACCTGCCCGTCAAAGTATTCATGCTTTTCGTAAGCAAGTATTTCCATTTGCAGGTATTCTTTGGGTGTAATATATTTTAACGCCGGCGCTGCCATTTAGATTTAATATGCTGCAAATTTAATTGATTTAAATGTATTAATTGATGCTAAACCCTAAACAGCAATATGCAGTTATTCTGTAACCTTAAACGACTTCAATACTGCGTCGGCATAAGGCTGCAATTGGGAAAAATTTTCAGCCGGTATTACACATATAAACATGTATGATACACCATTTTTTTCGATGTGGTAGTAGCGCTCAGTGTTTGTTATTTTGGAACCGGCCCGTCTTAATGTTATTTCAAACCAATAAGAAGGGGTATTAGCAATGGTTGTGTGACCTTCCGCAGTTACTTTAAAAAAGTCTGTACCCTCTTTTAGCTTGTCTTTCAGGACCTCTATGCGTGGAGATATATTTTGTACCAGAAGTTCGATCACCTCTTTATACTTGCCTGCAACGGTGCCTTTCGGAGATGATAATTTAACAAGCGTACTGTTACTGGACTGCCTTGTGGTGTCAGTTCTTGTCCAACCAGCAGGTGTTTCAAGCGAAAATTTTGGCGCTTGGGCAAAAACATTGCAGGCGACCATTAAAAGCGTAAGACAAGCGATTATGTTCTTTTTCATAAATAAGCAATTCCCTTATTGCGTTAATAGTTTTACAGCATCTTTTGCAAAATAAGTTGCGATCAAATCTGCACCAGCACGTTTAATTGCAGTAAGTATTTCAAGTATGGCTTTGTCTTCATTAAGCCAGCCCATTTTGGCAGCGGCTTTTACCATAGCATATTCACCGCTTATGTTGTAAGCACTTACCGGCACATCAACTGCATCTTTTACTTCACGTATTATATCCAGGTAAGCAAGCGCAGGTTTTACCATTACAATATCAGCACCCTCTTCAATGTCCATCAGTGTTTCTTTAATGGCCTCTTTACGGTTAGCATAGTCCATCTGGTAGGTTTTTTTGTCGCCAAAACCGGGGGCGCTGTCCAGTGCATCTCTAAAGGGACCATAAAAGCACGAAGCATATTTTGCACTATAGGCCATAATGCCTGTTTTTGTAAAACCGCTTTTTTCAAGCCCTCCGCGAATGGCGCCAATCCTGCCGTCCATCATGTCGCTCGGTGCAACCATATCGGCGCCCGCAACCGCGTGGCTAATGCTCATTTTCACCAACGCTTCAACGGTTTCATCATTCACAATTTCGCCATCTGTTACAATGCCATCATGCCCGTAAGAAGAATAGGGATCAAGAGCAACGTCTGTCATCACAAGCATCCCTGGTACGGCATTTTTAATTGCCTTAATACTTCGCTGCATCAGGCCATCGGGGTTCCATGCTTCCAGGCCAGTGTTATCTTTTACCTCGTCTTTGGCCTTTATAAAAAGCAGTACGCTTTTAATACCCATGCTCCATAATTCCTCAACTTCCTTCACCGTTAAATCAAGTGAGCGCCTGTAATAGTTAGGCATGGACGGAATTTCAAATGCTATGTTCTCGCCCTCATCAATAAACAACGGCGCAATAAAATCATTTGGCGACAAAGCTGTTTCAGCAACAAGACTTCTTATTGCGGGGCTTTGCCTTAATATCCTGTTTCTTCTTTGCAAATACATTTGAGTAAATTTTAAAAGTCAATACGGTTAAGCAATTTAACAAAGCCTCAGAGCTTACTATCCCTTACACCCAATCAATAGGTTTTAGACACGCCTGTAATAACTTATCTTCTTCGCTTCCCGGTTCAGGCTGATAGTTGTAATACCATCTTGCCCGTGGTGGAAGGCTCATCAAAATACTTTCAATACGCCCATTGGTTTTTAAACCAAATAAAGTACCCCTGTCATGCACTAGGTTAAACTCTACATAACGCCCTCTTCTTATTTCCTGCCATTCCGTTTCGCGGGTAGTGAAAGGTATATTTTTTCTTTTATTTGCAATAGGCAGGTACGCATCTAAAAAGGCATTGCCGCTTGCCTGCTGAAAACTCAGTAAACGTTCGGCATCTGCTTCATCTAATGGCCGCAGGTGGTCATAAAAAATACCTCCTATCCCACGCATTTCATTATTACGGTGTGTGTTGGTAAAATATTCATCGCACCATTTTTTGTAGAGGGGGTATAACTCTGCTCCAAAAGGGTGCAGGGTATTTTTTAACGTTGCGTGAAAATGCCTTGCATCCTCTTCAAACAAATAATAGGGTGTTAAATCTGTACCCCCGCCAAACCAGCGGTCACATACATTGCCTGCTTCATCGTACAACTCAAAATAGCGCTAGTTGGCATGCACTGTCGGCACATAAGGACTTAAAGGATGTATAACCAGCGATAGGCCGCATGCAAACCACGTAGCTCCATCAAGTTTTAACTGCTTGCGCATAACATCAGTAACATGGCCATATACAACTGACGTATTAACGCCGCCTTTTTCAAAAACATTGCCATTGGCAATAACTTTTGTAAGGCCACCACCACCTTTGCCATCTTTGCCACGCTGCCATTCGTCTTCAATAAAAACGGCTTTGCCATCTTCTTCCTCCAGCGCTTTGCAAATGCGCTGCTGAAGCCCATATATATAATCAACCCACCTGCCCCTGAATTCTTTTGTTTCAGTTTTGTACAATGTTTTTGTTTCCATCAGCATGTAGTTAAAACATTTTTTGTTACCGGCTGTCTCTGCTACCCAAACTCCTTTACCGTTTCCACAAAGGCCCTTGCATGGTCTACAGGCACGTTTGGCAATATCCCATGGCCGAGGTTGGCAATATGCCTGCCCCTGCCAAATGCCTTCAACATATCCCTTACTTCTTTTTTAATAACCGGTATGGGCGATAACAGCTTCGCGGGGTCAAAATTGCCTTGCAGCGTTATATCTTTCCTTGCAAACTGCCTTGCTAATTGCGGCGTAATGCACCAGTCAATGCCCAAACCATGTGCACCAGTTGCAGCCATGCTTTGCAGCGAATGCCATGCACCTTTTGCAAATATTATAACCGGAACTTCATCTTTAAGGGCATGCACAATTTGGCGAATATACTTTAATGATATATTTTCAAAATCATCCGGGCTTAATAAGCCGCCCCAACTATCAAAAATTTGTACCACATCCGCACCCGCTTTTACCTGTCCTTTTAAATAAGCGATAGTGGTATCTGTTATCATCTGTAACAGTTTGTGAGCAAGCACAGGCTGTGTGTAACAGAAAATTTTTGCTTCGTCAAACGTTTTGCTGCCCTTGCCCTGCACCATATAACAAAGCAACGTCCACGGGGCGCCTGCAAAACCAATTAGCGGTACTCTGCCATTCAATTGTTGCTTAATAAGTTTAATAGCATCAAATACGTAACCCAAAGTTTCATCAACATTCGGCACGCGTACCCGGTTAAGGTCTGCTTCGGTTTTCACGGGTGCGGGTAATATGGGGCCTTTGCTTTCAATCAATTGCACTTCCAGTCCCATTGCCTGCGGTACCACCAAAATATCTGAGAATAAAATGGCCGCATCCACACCAATAATATCCACTGGCTGCAAAGTTATTTCGGCTGCCAGCGCAGGCGTTTGACAACGTTCAAAAAAGCCATACTTCTCACGCAATACCATATATTCAGGCAGGTAGCGCCCGGCCTGCCTCATCATCCACACAGGTGTTCTTTCGGTTTCCAGGCCTTTTAATACCCTTATCAACAGATCATTTTTTAAATCACTCATGTTAGTATAATTCTTTCAATTCCTTTATCAAATTTTCTTTTAACCAAAATATTCAATTACTTTATCTACCAGGTTTTCCTGCCCGGGCCACTCACTTGTAATTACCCTGTTTGTACAGTAAGACTGTATGGTGGCTGTTGTTGTTTTACCTATGGAAAACATTATAACATCAACACGTACTGTATTCATAGAAAAAAAACTGTGTACAGCAGTGGGGCTAAAAAACATCATCCCATCAAAATCTTCTTCCACCTCATGCGGCGTTTGCAGTGTTTGATAGGCTATTACTTCCTGTACCCGTATGTTATTGGCCCGCAAAGTCTCTGGCAGGTCATCAAGCCGCTGATCGCCACAAAAAAAGAACACTTCTTTTATGGTGCCATTGTCTATTATTTTGCGTGCAAGTGCTGAGGCATTTCTTCCAGTAACCCCGAGGCTTTCTTCTCCAAAATACTTTACTACAGCCTCTTTTGTTATACCCCCAATGCAGGAAATTTTCCAGCCTGGTTTTATATTAAGATTTAACGCAACACTTTCAACAGCGTTATTACTGGTAAATACGGCATTTATTTTTTGCAAGGCAAGAAGGGTGAGCTGCTCGTTAAAAGCCGGGGTTTGTATTTTTCTTATTTCTATAAACGGAAGCACCTGTATGTCAATAGCTTTTTCCGCAGCCTTTGTTATAAGGTGTTGCTCTACGGGCCGGGCGCATAATATACGTATTTTAGTTTGCTGCATTGCGTATTGTTTGTACAATATTTGCTCCGCCATTTTGCAATAAGTCAGCGGCACAATCAACACCAATGTTGGCGGGACTGAAATTGTTATTTACTGCAAAACTTTTTTCTATTATTGCTTTGTTTTTTCCATCGGTTGAAAGAATGCTTCCTTTAAAAACTAAAACACCCTCACTTATTTCGGCAAGGGCGCTAATAGGGGTGGAACACCCGCCCATCAATGTTTTTAAGAAATCTCTTTCCAGCCTGGCACAAAGTGCCGTTTCTTCATCATTTAGTATACTGCAGCATTGTTTAGCGGCATTATCATCTTGCCTGCATACAACCATAATTGCGCCCTGGGCAGGCGCTGGTAACATCCAGTTTAATTCAACGCTGTTTGCAGGCCGCACGTTTATTCTTTCAAGGCCGGCCGCGGCAAAAATAGCGCCGTCCCAGTTGCTTTCATCAACCTTACGCAGCCTTGTATTTACATTGCCCCGAAGGTTTTCAATAATGTGGCCTGGATAACGGTGCAGCCATTGCGCTTTTCTGCGCACGCTGCTTGTGGCAAGAAGACCCGGGCCTGAAAAGGATGAAGTTATATCATCCAGCAACCCCCACTTTTCAATTACGTCTTCATTCTTATAAACAAAAATATCTTTATACGATGCACGTTTTAAAACGGCAGATTGCGCAATACCCTGTGCCAATTGCGTAGGCACATCTTTCATGCTGTGTACGGCAATATCAATTCTTTTGCTTAATAAAGCTGCGTCAAGCGCTTTGGTAAAAACGCCCTGTACATTCATTGCGTAAATGGGTGTAACAAGGTCAATATCACCATCACTTTTAATATATACCAGCTCACTGTCAACGCCGCTTTTTGCCAACTCATCTTTTACCAATACAGCCTGCCAAACAGCCAGTTGGCTATCCCTCGTACCAATCTTTAAAACAGTACTCATCAGGCAAAATTAGTTAACGCGGCTGGTAATAAAATCATTGATCGCCTCAATATAGTTACAACCGGGCTGGTGCTGGCTGCGCATTTTTACGGCCATGTTGTTAATTACTTTTTGAATGGCCTCAGGTGAGGCAGGATATTCGTAAGCCGGTTCAGGGCAAGCAGACTGAAAAAGTGAGCAATTCTGCATATCATGCAGTTTGGCTTTTACAGCCTTTAACACCGGAACATGTTTACGCATGCCGTGCCATGTTGTAAACTCGCCCTTGTGTTCTTCTATAATGGCTATTGCTTTGGGTACTTCTGCCAGGCGGTTTTGTAAAGTTTTATCGTTTATGGCGGAAAGGCCATCTACATTAACTAAGGTAATGTGCTGAAGTTCCCCTGCGGCGGGCTCAATATTATTAGGTATAGAAAGATCAATTAATATCTTGGGGGTGCTGTTTAACAAACCCGCCTTTGTAATAACAGGGGTTGCTGCATTTGTGGCAACAATAATTACATCGGCTAACGCTACCTGTTGTTCAAGCGTTTCATAAGGGGCGGTTTGCAGGTTTAACTCGCTGGCTAACTGTACAGCTTTGTCTTCAGTACGGTTAATAAGGGTAATATTGCGGGCGCCTAAATAATCAACAAGGTTTTTGCAGGTATTGCTGCCTATTTTGCCGGTACCAAGTACCAGTATATTTTTTTGACTAAAATCTGCCACCTGCTCTTTTAAAAACTGTATAGCAGCAAATGATACTGATACCGTGCCACCACTAAGCTGGGTTTGGCTTTTTATTGCTTTGGATGATTGAAGCACATTATTGACCAGCCTTTCCATAAATGTGCCCATAAAACCATTTTCTTTTGCAATGCGCGCTGCCTGTTTTATCTGGCCCACAATTTCATAATCACCCAATATTTGTGAATCAAGGCCTGCAGCAACTTCAAATAAATGACTAACGGCAAGTTGCCCGTTTTTTATGTAGCATAGCTGTTTAAATTCTTTCTCCCCACCCGCTGTTTCGCTGCATAACAAATGTATAAGTTCATCTGCGCTGTGCGCCAACCCATAAATTTCAGTGCGGTTGCAGGTGCTTAAAACAAAAAATTCACTAATACCTGTTTCTTTCGCCTTTTGTGTTAGTAAAACATATTGCGATGGATTTATGGCAAATTGGCCCCTAACCCCGGCGTCAGTTTTCTTATAATTAATACCCGCTGTAAAAAATTGGTTTATCTCCATGTTGCTTACACTATCTAATTCCATCAGTATGCCGCAAAGGTAACCGCACAGGTTTTGGCTGTAACATACGGTAGGTCAATTGACTGTCATTTATTTGTCATGTTTTCATTACACAACCTGTAAAATATCTGTACCAGTTAAAAATTGCACTTTACCGCCGATATGCCATTATTTTTGCGCAAAACATATAAAGTGCATGGCAAAACAAGGCGTTATTCTTGCCAACTTAGGCTCCCCTGATTCAACTGCATTAAAAGATGTAAAAAAATATCTTGATGAATTTTTAATGGATGGGCGGGTTATTGACCTGCCTTATATAAGGCGCGCGTTATTAGTTAAAGGTATTATTGTACCGTTTCGCACACCAAAATCAGCAGAAGCTTACAGCACTATTTGGCAGAGTGAAGGTTCACCGCTTATCATCATTTCAAAACAACTGCAAAAAGCCGTGCAGGCAAAGCTGGATATTCCTGTGGAACTGGCGATGCGTTATGGTAACCCCAACCCAAAATTTGCTTATGATGCATTGCATAAAGCTAACCCTGGTTTGGAAGAGGTGATTATTGTACCGCTGTACCCGCATTATGCCATGAGCAGCTTTGAAACAGCTGTGGAATACATGAAATATGTGCACAAGAAATATAATTATCCCTTTAAACTAAAAATTGTTGCACCGTTTTATAATAACAGCAGTTATATACAGGCGCTGGCAGAACGCATGCGGCCACACCTTGCAAAAGAGTATGACCAAATATTATTCAGTTACCATGGAATACCAGCGAGGCATTTGATGAAAAGCGACCCAACAAAAAGCCATTGCTTAAAAGTAAATGACTGCTGCAATGTTGCATCAAAAGCACACGCTACGTGTTACAGGCACCAGGTGTTTGAAACAACAAAACTTGTTACCGAAAAGTTGGGTATCCCCAAAGAGAAATATGCCTTGTCTTTTCAATCACGCTTAGGTAAGGGATGGCTGGAACCTTTTACAGATGTTCGCCTGGAGCAACTGCCAAAAGAAGGGGTGAAAAAATTGCTGATATTGTGCCCGGCTTTTGTTAGTGATTGTTTGGAAACACTGGAAGAAATTGCAATAAGGGGCAAGGAAACTTTCATGGAAGCAGGTGGTGAAGATTATGAGATGATAC
>JABDGS010000106.1 GCA_013285915.1 Bacteroidota bacterium | reverse complement strand
GTTGCGCTTAAAAATCGCGTTGATTAACTTCACAAAATTAAGCTACGAATTTTTTTACAATTACGCAGGCATTATGTCCGCCAAAACCAAAAGTATTGCTTAAAGCGGCATTCACGGTACGCTGTTGGGCCTTATTAAAGGTAAAGTTTAGCCTTGGGTCAAGTTCGGGGTCGTCAGTAAAGTGGTTAATGGTAGGTGGTATAATATCATGTACCACGCTTTGTATACATGCAATTGCCTCAATAACACCGGCAGCGCCAAGGCAATGCCCTGTCATTGATTTTGTGGAGCTTATATTCATTTTAAAAGCATGCTCACCAAACACATCGGTTATAGCTTTAACCTCCACACCATCGCCCAGCGGGGTTGATGTGCCGTGAGTATTAATGTAGTCAATGTCTTCACGGTTCATACCCGCATCATCAAGTGCAGCAAGCATTACATTACGCGCTCCCAGGCCTTCAGGGTGGGGGGCCGTAACATGGTAAGCATCGGCTGTAGCGCCGCCGCCTGCAATTTCACAGTATATTTTTGCACCACGTGCAAGGGCATGGTTAAGGGTTTCAAGCACCAAAATACCCGCGGCTTCACCCATAACAAACCCATCGCGGTCTTTATCATAAGGCCTGCTGGCGGTTTTAGGGTCATCATTCCGCTCACTCATTGCCTTCATGGCGTTAAAACCACCAACACCGGCTTCGCTTATAACAGCTTCGCCGCCGCCGGTAAGTATAATATCTGCTTTGCCAAGGCGCAGCAGGTTAAATGCCTCAATAATTGCATTGGTGCTTGTGGCGCAGGCGCTAACCACGGCAAAATTGGGGCCACGCAGGTTATGCCGCATAGATATTTGCCCTGCGGCAATATCCAATATCATTTTGGGAATAAAGAAAGGGTTAAAACGGGGCGTACCATCACCCTTGGCAAACTCCATCACCTCCTGCTGAAAGGTAATAAGGCCGCCAATGCCGCTGCCAAAAACAACGCCTGTCCTGTCGGGGTTAACATTGTCCCTGTTCAAACCGGCATCTTTCATTGCCTGATCGCTTACATACAGCGCAAACTGTGTAAAGCGGTCAATTTTACGGGCTTCTTTTTTGCTGTCTAAAAAAGCAACCGGGTCAAACCCTTTTACTTCACATGCAAAGCGTGTTTTAAACTTCTCTGCATTAAAGTTAGTAATAAAGTCTGCACCGGAAACGCCATTCACCAAACCATCCCAATACTGCTGTAAATCATTACCAAGTGGTGTAATAGCGCCAATACCCGTAACTACAACTCTGTTTAATTGCATATATGGTAAGCCTGTGGTTTAAGTAAGAAAATCCGTCCCGGTTGAGCCGGGACGGATTACTGAGTATCATTAAAACGGGGCTTCTTTTACTTAGCGTGTTCTTCCAGGTAAGTAATGGCCTGGCCTACGGTGGTAATTGTTTCAGCCTGTTCATCGGGTATGGAAATATTGAACTCTTTTTCAAATTCCATAATTAACTCAACTGTGTCTAATGAATCGGCGCCCAGGTCATTTGTAAACGAAGCTTCGTTTGTTACTTCTGCTTCGTCTACGCCTAATTTGTCAACAATGATTTTTTTAACTCTTGTTGCTATGTCTGACATTGTTTTAAGTTTTGTTCAGCCGCAAAAATATATATTTTGAGCTAAACACAATATTTTATTGATTTTTTGTTTGCAGAAAAGCGGTTAACCGCTCTAAAACACAGGTTATTTTTAGCAGCAGTGCGCTGTTTTTAAAAAATGATTGCTAAATTGAGCACCCCAAACAACAACATGGCATTACAGATAATAGATCACGGCAGTAAAGAATACCAGCAAATGGTTGACCTGCGCTTAAATATGCTGCGCAAACCGCTTGGCCTTATTTTTACTGATGATGAACTTGAAAAGGAAAAAGACGACATACTGATAGGTTGTTTTGATGATGACAAACTTGAGGCATGCTGCATGCTTACCAAAACAGCGGCTAAAACATTGCGGCTAAGGCAAATGGCAGTGGTAAGCGGCCTGCAGGGCAAAGGCATGGGCAGGGCGCTGCTGCAATTTGCCGAAAACATTGCCTATGACCGTGGCTTTAGAAAAATTACCATGCACGCCCGTAAAACAGCCATTGGGTTTTATGAGAAACTGGGTTATTCCGTTACGGGCAAGGAGTTTGAAGAAGTAACTATTCCCCACTTTGTTATGGAAAAAGCGCTGTAACAGCGCCATAACATTTGCATTTACAAAAACAAATACGTAAGTTACACCAGCAACCCGAAATTGTGCAGCAGGTTTAAACTTTCCCGGCTTATAACATCCCACTTGAGAGAATATATATTGCGCTGTAAAACGCAGACGCATTTTACATGTGTGTATGACTTGTGCGTATCATGTTGTAAAGTATTGGCCTGCAAAACCTTACAAACATAAAAACAACTATATGAAAGCAAGCAGTATTGCAGACCAGGAGCAGGATTTTGCAGTTTCGAAAACCGATGCCGATGGCAAACTTTTTGACCTGGCCCCTTTTAGCGTTGATATGCCGGGCGACCCCGCAGGCACTTTAAATGCAGTTGACTGCACAAGGCACGACGGCGATACCAGCTATTATTTTACAGAATTGGTAGAAAAAAAGAGAATAGTTGTGCACTTTACCGAGGGCTTTCTTAAGGGTGACCTGTTTACCCTTACACAAACCGGCAACCATGTATCAGTACCGTTTTTAATTGCCCGGGATGGCACTATTTATAATTTATGGGCCTCAAAAAACTGGAGCTACCATGTAGGGCCAAAAGCCGTGGGCGGCAACCAAACTATAAGCAGCAGCAGCGTAGCAATTGAACTTTCTAACATAGGCCCGCTTACACTTAAAGGCAACGAACTGTGGGGTGCAGATAATGCATTTGTTTACTGCACGCTTGATGAAACCGACTTTTATACCGAGCTGCCGCAGGTATACAGGGGGTATAGTTATTACGCTACTTTTACAACTGCACAGTATACAAGCCTTATTACCCTGTTGCGTTTTTTAACTACAAAATACAATATACCCCGCAGCTTTTTGCCCGAAGACAGCCGCTACAACTTGTTTGGCAGTGATGCTGATGCCCAGGCCAGTACAGGTATTGTAACCCATGTAAACTTCAGGCCATCGGGCGAAAAGGTAGACATAGGACCGGCTTTTGACTGGGACACGGTTATTGCAGGTGTAACCGCGTAGCAACTGTTTAAGTTGGGTTATTATACCGGGTAAACCCAGCAAAAAATTCTTTATTGGCACAAGTTGGCTATAATTAACTACGGCCAACTTGTGTTGTTATTTAACCTGCACGCCGTGCGATAACCTTTAATTCTGCTTAAAAACAGCAACTGTAAATGTGGTTTTTAAACAAACACCCGGCAATTGGGTTTGGTAACAGGCAAGCTTGCAAAAAATATCCACCTTAATTAAAAAAAAGCTTAAAACATAACAATAGTTATAATGTGAGCGCAGCAAATTGGTTAACTTAGCTAATATCTTTATGAAAAATCAGCAAAATCTGTCACCTGAAGAATCCCTTACAGGTTATTGGGATTGGCAATTGGTTGACAATTCCGCCTGGCTAAGCCCCTCATTCACAACAATGCTGGGTTATCAAGACGATGTCTTGCCACCTCTTGCTGAAACACTTACCGATTTACTGGTACCCGCAGACAAAGACCTCTTCTCACAAACAATACAAAACAATATTTCTGGCCTTAGCGGTAATCCGTTTACTATAAAATTGCATTATAAACATCAAAACGGTTCAATAGTAACCGTTTTGTGCACAGGCAGGGTAACCGAACGCGATAAGGATGGCAAGCCAATGCAGGTATCAGGTTGTAATATTAATATCACTAGAGAGGAAGAACTTGAAAAAGACCTTGCCAAAACACGCGACCTGCTTACAAAAACCAACCAGGCAGCGCGGGTTGGTGGTTGGGAAATTGACCTGCTTACCAATAAAACCTCGTGGACAAAGGTTACCAGGCAAATTCATGAGGTTGATGATGATTTTATACCATCAGTAAAAGCCGGGCTGGCATTTTACAAAGCTGAGCACCACAACAAAATAAAAGCAGCATTTGAGGCGCTTATTGAAAAAGGCACCGCGTACGACATGGAGGTTGAGTTGGTTACCGCAAAAGGGAGGGATGTATGGATACGTGTATTTGGTTACCCGGTTTTTGAAGATGGTAAATGTGTGCGCGCTTATGGCACAATGCAGGATATTACTGAACAAAAAAATGCACGCGAACGCCTTGATGTAATATTTGAAGAGTCTACTGACGCGCATTTACTGTTTGACGAAACGGGCATTATTGACTGCAATAACGCTGCGGTAAAAATGATAGGCTGCACCAGCAAACTTGAGTTGCTTTCTTACCATCCCTCTGTTTTTTCGCCCGAATACCAGCCCGACGGCCGCCGTTCAGATGAAAAATCTGTTGAGATGGATGGCATTGCAAGAAAAAACGGTATCCACAGTTTTGAATGGATGCACAAAAAACTTAACGGCCAGGAATTTCCTGTTGAGGTAACGCTTAATACAGTTAAGATAAGTGGTAAGCCTGTAATGCTTGTGGTTTGGCACGATATTACAGAACGCAAGAAATCTGAAGAACAGCTTAAACGGAGCGAGGCTTTACTGAATGAGACCCAGCAACTTACACACAGCGGCAGTTGGGAGAGCGACCTTGTAACAGGCATCAATACCTGGTCTGCAGAAGCATTCCGCATATTTGGCCTTACACCGGAAGGAACAGGCCCAAAAACGGATGTATTCGGGCAAATGATACATCCCGAAGACCGGGATATTTACTATTCAGCCATTAAAAATGCCATTCACAAAAAAATACCTGCAGACTATGAATTGCGCATTGTGCGCAAAGATGGAGTGGTGCGCTGGATACGTGCTATTGGCAAGCCGCATATAAACCACCAGGGCGTTGTAATAAAACTGCATGGCGCAATATCAGATGTTACGGAACAAAAAGAGGCAAGGGAAGCCATACGGCTTAAACAGGAGCAGCTCACAAGGTTTATTGAGTTTGCCCCCGTTGCCATTGCGATGCTTGACAGGAACATGTGTTATATAGCTGCCAGCGATATTTGGAAAAGAGATTACAGGCTTACAGAGATAGACGTTACCGGTAAAAGCCACTATGACATCTTCCCAATTATATTAAAAGAAAGAAAACAGTTACATGAGCGTGCTTTACAAGGAGAAATATTAAGAAAGGATGAAGAATATGTAACACTTAGCGATGGGCATAATGAATGGATAAAATGGGAGATGCACCCGTGGTACGAGAAGCGTGACGAGATTGGCGGCATCATTATGTTTACTGAAGTAATTACTGGCCAGAAGGAGGCAAGCGAGGCCCTTAAGAAAGCAAAAGAGCAGGCGGAACAGGCAGCAATTGCAAAATCCCAGTTCCTCTCTACCATGAGCCACGAAATTCGCACACCAATGAATGCGGTAATTGGCTTCACCCACCTGCTTTTGCGTGGCGCACGCGAAGACCAAAAGGAATTTTTGAAGATATTAAAATTCTCCGGCGAAAACCTTTTGGTGCTCATAAACGACATACTCGACTTTAGTAAGATAGAAGCGGGCAAAATTGAAATTGAAGAAGTTGATCTGAACATAAAAGAAGTAATAACTACTATTAAAGCAGCATTACAGCATAAGGCAAAATCAAAAGGGCTGCAGTTAAAACTCTTATTGGATAATGAGCTTCCTGATCTAGTAATCGGCGACCCTGTAAGGCTTGGACAAATAATTACCAACCTTGCAACCAATGCCGTTAAATTTACCGAGGAAGGCAGCGTAATTGTATCTGCAATGCTTACAAACCAGACAAAAGAAACTGTAACCATTCACTTTGAGGTAAAAGATACCGGCATCGGCATACCGGAAGAACAGCAGGAAAATATTTTTGAAAGCTTTACACAGGCCAGCAGCGATACCACCAGGAAATTTGGGGGCACTGGCCTCGGGCTAACCATCACCAAACGCCTGCTGGAGATCATGCACAGCAAGATTAATTTAAAGAGCAAGCCCGGCGAAGGATCTGTATTTTCATTTGAGCTTACTTTTAAAAACAGCGATAAAAAGCTGGCGGCAAAAGAAGAGACTCGTAGTGAAGACGGCAAAAGAAGCATAAAAGATATTAAGATACTTATTGTTGACGACAGCCGCGTGAATATATTGCTTGCCCAGGAACTGTTAAAAAACTGGCAGGGCACCTGCGATGTGGCTATGAACGGCAAAATAGCCGTGGATATGATAAAGCAAAAGGACTATGATGTTGTGCTGATGGACCTGCAAATGCCTGAAATGGATGGCTACCAGGCAACCCAGGAAGTTAGAAGGCTGCCGGAGGAAAAATACCACACCTTGCCTATAATAGCGCTTACCGCATCTGCCATGCTTGAAATAAAAGATAAAGCCTTTACAAGCGGCATGAACGACTATATGAGCAAACCTTTTAACCCTGATGAATTGTACCGGAAAATAGTGAAGCATGCGGCAAACAAAATGCAAATGTTGTAACCACCGGCTAATGGCTTGCGGCATTTGTTGTTCTTCATACATAAAACGCGGCATAAATACTGGCATAAATCTGCCACAAAGTGGCCCCTTCGGGGCAATCTAAAATCCGCAATCTGCAATGTTCGCATCTTATACACCAAACAAGCTAACCTAAGCTTCTTTATCAAAATAAATTTTGTAAAAATGTTTGCCTGTTGCTTCATCAAAGCCACGCTCAATTAAGTCATTATTGCCGTGAATGTAGATATGAAAATTTCTGTCAAGCTTCAGCACGCTTTTGTAAATACGCGACTGCTTTTTAACGGCTGCATTGTTTATTTGAAAACTATCAGTAACAGGCATGTCATATTCCTGCTCGTACTCTGACTTAAACTTTTTGAACGACTCTACACCAACAGGGTTTACAATTACTTCATTGGCAAATTCATCCAGGTTAAATTCATCTTTCTCTTTAAAATATTTCATACTGCGATTAAGCAGGTCGATCTTGTCTGTTTTAGGCACCTCAAGCTCATCAAGGCCCTGCGTTACAAAGTTCTTGTATATCTGCAGGGTGTTGTTGGTTTGTGTGTAATCATCATTTAATATCTTAAGTTTCAAAAAATCATCAATCCAGTAAACAGCTTCGGTACTGCGGTTGGTTTGGTCAATTACTGCAACAATATAACCATGCTCCCTTTGCGTGTTGAATATTAAGCAGCCTTTATCTAATTTTTTTACGTTTATACCTTCCTGTTCGTATTGCAGGGCAAAATCAGTGTCAGCTTTTTCAACCTTTAAATATGTTTCTTTTGTTTCTGATTTAAATATGCCAATTGCATCAAACATCTCCCCATCAAGTTGCACCTCTTTAAAGTATGTTACATACAACTCTCCCGCTTTTATTTTGGGGTGGCTTGAAATATCATACAAATGTTTGGCAAGCTGCCTGCTGTTGGCGTGAAAACTTTCTGCATCATTAAATATCAGTTCCGCAAAATGGTACACTTCGTTCAACTGCAACTCGTTTGTTGTGTGGTGCATTTTATACCGCTCATTTACTTTTTCAAACGGTTTTAAAAAGTATTCAAGCAATATAGTGTTAAGTGTTTCATCTTTTATTTCTGTCCGTTGGTTGGATAGTGCATATAATTCATCCTGCAGCTTATTGCCAATTTTATGAACGGCTAACTGCTGCAGTGTGGTTTGGTGGCCTGATATCATGCTGGTTGTTGTAAACCGCAAATGTGCAGCAAAAATTGCAGATTATGATTAAAGGAATGGTTTACAAACATGTCCTCCCTTATTTAACTAACGTAGTTGGATTATGAATAAGCTACAATAGCTGTAATAATTATGGCCGCAATTTCACTAAGCCAAAGAATCGCTGTTTTTTTGATGGTTAGTTTTAGAACGATATCGCAAACTACCAATGTTAATAAAATGGGGGCTAATGCAATTACGCCCAAAATACTCCAGCCATCGGATGATTTAACGTCTGCATAGCTGTCTATTATACCGATAATTACAACAATAGAAGCAATAAGACATGGCGAAATAATGCGCCACCAGTTTCTTTTAACATCCATAACGATAAACTATTTAAGGGTTTATAACTATAGTGTTTTCACAAACGCTCTCTCAGCAATGCAAAGATCTTCTTGCGTATATACTCCACGTCAAACATAGGCCCATAATGTGGCGCGCCAGGTACAATTACAACTTCATTGGGTATGTTGTTAAGCCTTAACCACGAACTTAATAATATCGCCTGGGTATAAGGCACACTTTGGTCCTTCTGGCCATTGATAATCAAAAACGGCGGGTCTTTTTTATCTATGTATGTAACAGGGCTGGCGGTTTTGGCAAGGTCTGGCCGGTCAAACGGAAGGGCACCCAATAACAGTGCCATTGGGTTGGGGTTTGGTGGTGGAATGCTATCATTAACCGGCCCGCCCACCATAACCAGCAGGTCTGCCGGGCCATAAAAATCAATCACCGCTTTTATGCTAAAATGTGGTTTTACGCCATTGGGGTAAAACTCCTTCACATCATTGTTATTTGATAAACCCATAAGATTTGCAAGATGCCCGCCTGCCGAAAAACCAATTAAAGCAAAACGGTGTTTATCAAGTTTATATTTTTCTGCGTTTTGGTATAAATATTCAACCGCCTGGTTGCAGTCCTGTATCTGCGCGGGAAAAGGTGCTTGGGTACTATAACGGTAGTCGATTGAGGCAAGTGCGTAACCACTGTCGATAAAGCCTTTAACTGTATTGGCCATATAGCTCATGTCAGCATACTTATCGTTCACCATCCACGCACCGCCATGCACCCAAATAACAACCGGTGTGTTAGGCTTTGCACTGGCAGGCAGGTAAATATCAAGCAGGTGGTGCCGGCTTGTGTCTCCCGCATAATTAATATTGCCATAAGTAATAGTGCCTTGTGGAAAAATATGTTGCACTGGTGATGTTGTTTGTGTATAGCTGGTATAAAAAGCAACAAGGCAGGCAAATACACTGGCAAACTTGTAGTAAATATTTTGCAACATGGCAGTTGGTTGTATGCAATAAAGTTATGAAGGACGGCGATACAACGCTGTTTTTTATTGCCACTAAAAAATGAAATACTATTCTAAAATATTTTGTCGCTAATAAATCATAACGCCTCATTAGCCCGCGCTACCCAGCCGGGTGCATCATTTATCGCCTGCCGTAAAAGCAGGTTCAGTTGTGCGGCGTGGTGCTGCACATGCCGCATATTGTAAAGCAGTATTTCCAGTACAGAATAGTTCATATTGCCCGGGTTTTCTATCCACCGCTCCTGCAATTTTTCCTCATTTAGCGCTGCGATCAGTGTGTAGCACTTTTGCCTGCTTAGCTGTAAATAGTCAAGCAATTCTTCCCTTGTGTAAATGCGGTCAGGTATTACATCATCCAATGCATCAGCAGGCACTTCACCTTCTTCCATTATTGTAAAAGGTAAGGGCGAAGTAAAGTTTGCAGGTAGGACGGTAAGGTAGTAATCAAGAAATACCAGGCAATGGTAAGTAATATAAAACAATTTTTTATTGGCGTTCCATTGCTCTTCAGGCCATAGTGTTACTGCATTTTTCAGCATGTCTATAGCAGCGCCAAATTGTTTCCAGAGGCCATCTTTAATACCATCAATCATATCATGTTGTATTTACAAACAAAAGGGATAATATCTTCTCTAAAAAGATATTATCCCTTAAGTAAAAAGCTTGTTGTTGTTGTTAATTAAATATGGTAGCCAGCTTTTCAGCCAGTGCATCGCCACGCAGGTCTTTACCTATAATTTTACCAGATGGGTCAATTAAAAAATTTTGCGGTATTGCCTGTATACCGTATTGCTGGGCAACAGCATTCTGCCAAAATTTAAGGTCGCTAACATGTGTCCATGTAAGGTTATCATCATGTATTGCCTTCAGCCATTTGTCTTTTGCACCCGGCTGGTCAAGCGATACGCTTAAAATATTAAAGCCTTTATCATGGTATTTGTTATACGCTGCTACAACATTGGGGTTTTCGGCGCGGCACGGGCCACACCAGCTTGCCCAAAAATCAAGCAGTACATATTTGCCTTTAAAGTTGCTAAGGCTAACAGGTTTATCAAGTGTATCGTTTTGTGTAAACTCAAGTGCCGGCCTGCCGATGCCTGTAAGTTTGGCAACGTCAATTTGCTTTTTAAGCGTAACACCCACAGAATATTTCTTTTGCGCGTCAGGCAGTTTATTAAACAATGGTTCAATTTTATCAGCATCTATAGCATAGCCGGCATATTGCTGCAGCATATAAATAGCTATGGGCGATGTTGGGTGCTTTTTTATATAAGCGCCGTACACATCTTCAGTTTTTGTGCTGTCAACCCTGTCAATTATTTTTTCAAGGCTGTCAGTAGCGGCTTTGTTCTTTGCCTTGCGTGCCGCTGAGTAAGCATCAAACAGCGGGTTAAGCTGGTCGTCATATTTTTTTTCGCTTGCCTGTATTTTTTTAAACTCCACGTTCATTGTGCCGCCCTTTATTACTGAGTGCGCAAAGCTGTCAGTTAAGCAATTGATCATTACCGGAACGCCGGGTTCAACAAATGCAGATAAAACATCCCTGTCGCCTGAGATGTTCTTTTTAGCAGGGTCGCTGCTTGCATACCTAACATACACAGTAGCACGTATCGGCTCGCTGATGTTGCCTTTTAACGTAAACTTACCGTCAACGGGTACTGCGCTGTCAAACACGCGGGTATCATTAACAGCATACCGTATATAAACTTTTGAAATAGTGTCTTTTATGCCCGTAAGCGACCCATTAATGGTAAATGGTTTGGCCGTTTGGCTAAAACCTGTGGCTACCGCAAACAGCGATGCGGCTAATAATATTTTCTTCATTTTTCCAGAATTTCGGGTGAATATATTAAAAAATAAGTTTTTATATAATTAAGATTGATGAGCGAAGAAAAAGCTTCGGCAAACCAAAAGATAACTGGTATTTTTGACATTGGCACGCAACGCTGTAGAGCATAAAATAGTTGATAATCAATACCCTGCTAAATTTCCGGCAACGTAAGCCGTTTTCTTTTTGAATATATTCTTATTGCAACAATTATCAATATGCAAATAATAAGGTTGGTATTATATTCCAGTTCAAGATGCTTCATTACAACATAAATAATACCGCCTATAAGGCTTACCGTGGCGTACAACTCCCCGCGCTTTAAAAGGTTGGGCACTGCGTTGCAAAGTATATCTGCTATAAGCCCCCCAAAGGTTGCCGTTATAACACCCATTATTACCGCGTATTCTTCATTAATACCATGCACCATGCTTTTTTCAATACCTGTAATGGTGAACAGGCCAAGCCCGGCAGCATCAGTATAAAAAATTATTCGCCTGAACTGGTGAAAATTTGTTTTAAAGAAAAATGTTATGGCAGTGGCAGTAAATACAAGCAGCAAGGCAATGTTATCGTTAACCCAGCTAACAGGGCGTACCCCAATCAGCAGATCGCGCAGGGTGCCGCCACCATAGGCCGTTACAAATGCCAGTACTGATGCGCCAAACACATCCATCTTAAAGGTGCGTGCTTTTAACGCCCCAGTTATTGCGAATACGAAAATACCCGTGTATGAAACTATGTCAAGCAGGTTCATGGAAGAAAGGTAGAAAAGAAAATTGATATGTTTCCCGGCATACTAACCACAGAGTGAAAGGAGTTGAAGAAACACAGAGGAAATAAAATAAACTCCTTTTACTCCGTGCAGAAACTCCTTTCACTCTGTGGTTAATCAGTCAAATAGTATCTTAGCCATAAAATAACTACGCTATGCCTTACGAAACCATACTTACTTCTTTGGAAGAAAATATTCTCACAATAACAATCAACCGTCCTGATAAACTTAATGCACTTAACAGGCAGGTGATGCAGGATATTAATGATGTGATGGATGAAGTGTACAGCAACCATGAGATACGCTCTGTAATTATTACTGGTGCGGGACCAAAGAGTTTTGTTGCAGGTGCCGATATAAGCGAATTTGTTGGTGCAAGTGTAGAGCAGGGCAAGATGATGGCTAAAAAAGGGCAGGACATTTTTTTTAAGATCGAGAATGCGCCGAAGCCTATTGTTGCATGTGTTAACGGTTTTGCATTAGGTGGCGGTTGCGAATTGGCGATGAGCTGCCATTTTCGCATAGCGAGTGATAACGCAAAATTTGGCCAGCCAGAAGTTAACCTGGGGTTGATACCCGGTTATGGCGGTACACAACGTTTAACGCAGCTTATAGGCAAGGGACGCGCCTTAGAACTTACCATGAGCGGAAACATGATTGATGCTGCCACAGCATTACAATACGGTTTGGTTAACCATGTTGTACCGCAGGTTGAATTACTTGATAAAGCGAAGTCTATACTCACCATTATAAACAGCAAAGCACCATACGCCGTAGGCGCCTGTATTATCGCCGCCAATGCTGTTTTTGACGAAACAAAAAATGGCTACGCCACCGAGATCGATGAATTTGGTAAATGCTTCAGCACCGAAGACATGAAAGAAGGTACCAGCGCATTTTTAGAAAAGCGGAAGCCAGTGTTTAAGGGGAAGTAATAAAAAGCGGATTACAAATTCACCGTCACATACAACTCCGAAGGAGTTAAATACGATTAGCCCCGGGTATAACCCGGTGGAAGAATACAATTGTGAAACCGAACCCCGGATGGGGTTCAACCTATACCACATAACATGAGCACATACATTCAATCTGTAAACCAAATCGTATTCAGCACAAAAGACAGGTTACCCACATTAGCCAAAAAAAACCGACCGGAATTATTTAAATATATATGGGGTATTTTAAAAAAATCTAATTGTCACCTGTATCGCATCAATGGTATTGAAGACCATCTTCATATTGCAACACACATTCATCCATCAATATCGTTGGCCGATTTAGTAAA
>JABDGS010000105.1 GCA_013285915.1 Bacteroidota bacterium | reverse complement strand
AAAGGGGTTCTAAAACCGGCCTGCTTATTTTTAATAAACACTCAAACGTTCAAACCATTCAAACACTCAAACTATTAAAAAACCATGAATATAGAAACCCTTAGCGCCTATTGCATGGCCAAAAAAGGCGTCGAAGAAACTTTTCCGTTTGGGGAAGATACGCTTGTATTTAAAGTAATGGGTAAAATGTTCCTGCTTACTTCATTATCTCAAAGGCCGCTGCAGTTTAATGCCAAATGCGACCCGGACAGGGCGGTTGAACTGCGGGAGCAATACGACGCTATTCAGCCCGGTTACCACATGAACAAGCAGCATTGGAACACCATTATGGTAGATGGAAGCATACCGGCCAAACTGTTGCACCAGCTGATTGACGATTCTTATACATTGATAGTTCAATCTTTGCCAAAAAAACTGAAAGACGGGTTGCTGTAGGGGTTACACGTTTTTTTGTAAGATATAACTGCCAACAATATATACAGTAACCAGCAACTGCGCGGCCGAAACAATGGTTTAATATGTAATGCAGGCAGTGTTTTTTATTCGGTATATTCGTGGCAGACGTCCCAAATACTTCTGCCTCACTATGGCTAAACACTGCGTTATATTGTTTGTGTTATGCTTTACATTGCAAAACACCGAAGCACAAATATCGCCGGAGGGCCTTGTTCTCTATCTTCCGCTAAATGGAAACACCCGCGATTATAGCGGTAACAATTACAACGCAGTTAATTACGGCGCAACCTCAACCACAGGGTTTAATGGCCAGCCTAACACAGCCTATTATTTTAATGGACGCAACGCATTAGTAGTGTCAGACATTAAAAAAATTGATGGACAGCTAAAAGCTTTTTCCATTCTTGTACGTTACCAACCCGCAATTGACAGGGGTGGTAGTGCGGATTATAATTTTTTTTCATGGCAAAGGCATGGGGCTGACCCCGAAGAATCATTCCGCGATGGCAAACTGAGAATTGGGTGGCTGCCCCTGGCATTCAGACCTAACTTTGATTACCTGGCTTATACAGCAAACTGGTGTGTTGATAATAATGGTACTTTTAATGGCTACGAGATTGATACGGGCTCAACCAATAATCAATGGCAAACTATGGCTATTGTTTATGACCAGGGTACTATAAAAACCTACTTTGACTGCACCCTTATGCGCACATGGCCTAATGAGTTTCCACCTTTTAGCGACCTTTGTGGCAACGACCCGATGGAAATACTTTTGGGCAGTGTGTTACCGGGCACCGGTGCGGATCAGCGGAATTTTGTGGGAAAGATTGACGAAGTAAGAATGTATACCCGTGCGTTAACAAATGATGAAGTGCTGTATTTTGCGGATAGTATTTGTGTGGGAATAAAGCCGCCGCAACCATACCTTACATACAAGATCAACCCATGCCAGCCCAACCAGTTGTCTTTCAACGATTCCTCCACTGTAAATATTACCACCGTTATTGATAAATATGTATGGAAAGTAAATGACACGGATAGCGGTGTTGGTCAAAATTTTATGTATACATTTAACCACACAGGCGACTATACTGTTAGATTGAGTTTGTATACCGGCGGCCTGGCGTATTCAAGGGATACTGTAATCCATATCTCATCCGTAACCGGGCCGAGATTTCTTAAAGCTTCGCAATCAAAACTATTTACTTGTGTTGGTTCGCCCACAATACTAAACGTTTCCGGCGGGGTTGCTTATACCTGGCAGCCTTGCACCAACCTAAGCGACTGCCATGCAGCTTCGCCTACGCTAAAAACTGACACAGATATTGATTATATGGTTGTTGCTAACGACAGCAGCAATACCTGTAAAGACACCGTACGTATAGCAGTAAAAGTTGTTACAAATGATAACAATGTTTATGTGCCTACTGCATTTACCCCAAATGGCGATGGCAACAACGATACATGGGGCATATTAAGTACAAACCCGCTGGCCGATTTTAGTGTGCAGGTATATAACCGGTGGGGAATGAATGTATTTGCATCACAAAACCAGGGCATAAAATGGAATGGCACAATAAAAAATGCACCTGCACCGCCAGGCACCTATATATGGGCGCTTAACTACAAAAATGGTACCGGCTGTGCACAAAAAAACACCAAAGGCACAGTGGTATTGTTGCGATAGCCGCCGGATGTTAATGAGGTTACAATATATAAAATCTACTCTAAGGCTCGGTTAATAAACATTATTAAAGGCTGCAGGGTTTCATAAGCTGTGCCTATTTTCTTAAGCAGGTCTTTGCTAACCAGGTCGGCTTCGGTTAAAGGCTGCATGGCAATAAATGCTTTTAGTTTAATAAATTCAATGGCCGGGTTATCTTTTTCATAGCCTTTGGGCTCCCTGCTTAATAAAATATCTTCTCCCTTGTATAATTCCTTATAAACGCCTGTAAACTTTTTGCTGGTAATTATCTTTTTAAATTCAGCAAACGAGTAATCAATTTCCTGCCGCACTTTTTTCAAGTCTTCCGGCTCGGGCATCCAAAGTCCGCCGCCCACAAAGCTTTCACCCCCCGGCTCACAGTGAAAATAATAGCCTGAAAAAACACTTTTTTTCCCACCACGGTTAATGCTTGCGCCAAAATTTGTTTTGTACGGGGTTTTGTCTTTACTAAAACGAATGTCGCGGTTTATGCGAAACACACAATCCTTTGGCTGCAGCGATGCGATGGTTTCGTCTTTTTTGCCATGCATCTCAATTACCTTTTTTATCAATCCCGCAAAATCCTCTTTTGCGGCATCGTACTGTTTGCGGTTGGCATCAAACCATTCTTTATGGTTATTCTTTTTCAGGTCTTTTAAAAACTTTATGGTAGCAGCTTGTAACATAGCGTAATTATTTAAAAATGCTGCACAAATTACGTAACCGCGGGCACTTGCTTAAACAGGTGGAAAAGTTTTAAATACCCAACCTTTTGCCTTCGCCCAACCGTTAATAAAGCTAACTAAGCCGGCAAGCCTGGAAACAACATATTTTTATACATAGCTAAAGCCCTTTTTGGAAGAATTACAACTACTGATACAACAGTGTGCAGCCAATAACCGGCGCAGCCAGGAGAAACTATATCTTATGTTTTACCCTGCATTGTTTGCTTTATGCAGGAAATTTTTCTCAGATGAGCATGAAGCCCTGGAAGCATTAAACGATGGCATGCTTAAAGTGTACATAAACATTAACAGGTACACCGCAGCCAAGGGATTATTTTTTAACTGGATGTACACTATAGTACGTAACACAGCGCTGGATAAGCTAAAAGTAAAAAAGCAAACGCCGGAGAATGTTTTGGGTGATGTGCTGAATATAAGTTTTAACGATAACCCGCTTAACGGCCTGGAGTGGAAAGATATTTACAAGTTGCTTGATGCGCTGGCACCAGCGACGCGCGTTGTATGCAGCCTGTTTTACCTGGAAGGTTTTTTAATTAAAGAAATAAGCGAAAAACTTGAAATAAGCGAAGGAACGGTGAAGTGGCATTTAAGTGAAGCCCGGTGCAAACTTAAACCAGTTTTAAAAAACTATTATTCCTAAATATGGATAAAGGTGAAATAAATAACCCGCTGATGGGTGATGGTGAGCCGCCAATATACCTACCGCCACGTGAGGCTGCATGGGATGATATGCGCAGAAGACTTGACAGCGAAATGCCTTTAAGCGCATTGCCGCTGCCAGGCGGCATAATTAATGTGGACGATAATATTTTGTCAGGCATCACCTCGTTGTTTTGCCTGCTGCTTATTTCAACCATTGCGTTGTTTGTTACGGGTTATGGATCAGGCAAAAACAACAAAAGCCATGTTAGGCACAACACTCTGGTATCGCACACATTGCCCCAGGTGCAATTCAAAAGAAATACTATAGCAAAAGAAAATTATCCAACCCTCCCGCCAGGCGCTTCCGTTGTAAAAGGACAGCATGGAGACAATGCAGGTTTGCAGCAAAGAATAAGTGCTGAATACGCAGGTACCAAACATAACAATAAGAAAATCTACGGCGGTAGGGGAAGAAACATTGCGAAGAACAGAAGAAAGGGGGCAGCACTAACAAAAGTTTCCAGCGTTGCAAAAGACAGGCAAAAGCAAATTGTTAGTATAGAAGATAAATCCAAAACCGGCATACAATCAACTGTCAGCACGGTTAATAACGTAACTAATGATAATGTCTCACAACATAAGCAAACACAAGGCCCGGTAACTGATGCAACCGCCAAACAGCTGAAGAAGGGTACCATTGCAAAACGGCAGAATGGTTTAAACAACGCTGATTCGGCCATAAGCCAGCAGGAAGCTAAAAAGGATGGTACACAATGGCAACTCGGCTTATCATGGAAAGCCCAGGTGCCGCTCAGCAGCACCCGGCATTATTTTGCCGGTGGCAACGGTTCGTCCCAACGATACAGGATTTTATTTCCCGGTATTTGGATGAGTATAAAGGCAGATAAAGCATTGTTTGAAGCAGAGCTAAACCCATTTGCATCAACAGTTTACAACCCTAAGCCTTTTTTAGATGATGTTGTGCAGGGCAGAGGCCAATCGGTAATTACAACTACGCAATTACTGAACAAATTGTTTGGTGTATCGTTAGCAGCGCGCTACAGCTATTATGTAAGGGGCAATTGGTATTTAGGCGGTGGCCTGCAGGCCGTTTGGGTGCAAAAAGGTGTTGAAACGTTTAACAACAGGGTTGATAATAATGGTAACACCACCTACTATAAAACCTTTGGCCCTATAAACGACACGGGCCGGGCCAACATAGCAAAATTTAAAATAAGGCTTGATGCGCAGCTTTTGTACATGGCAAAGCAATGGGGCGCGGGTTTAAGAACAGGCGTATATTTTACACCCGTTGTTAAAACCGTTGGCGATGTAAAAAATCCTTTAGAGACTGAACTGTTTTTCAGGTGGAGCTTATGGCATAATAAAAATAAATAACAAATATTCACACTGTTTAAGCCTTGCTTGGGGCCTGCGTTAGCTGCCTGAAAATTTCTTCAAGATTATCATCCTTTGTACCAAGTGAAACAATGTCAAGGTTGTTATTTACGGTCAGCCCAAGCAACTGTTTACGGGCGTCGTCAATATTGCGGGTCGTAAGTTGCCAGTCAAGCTCAGATTGCCTAACGGCACTAACAACAGCAGGTAAACTCTCTAAAAGGGAGGAATTTACCGGCGTTTTGAACGAAATACTTATAATATTTGCCCGCGCGGCTTGCTGCAGGTGCTGCAGTGAATCATCAGCCACCAGTTCACCTTTATTAATTATGATCACGCGGTCACAAATAGCCTGAACCTCCTGTAATATGTGCGATGAAAAAAGTACGGTTTTGTCTTTGCCCTGCGCCTTAATAAGGTTGCGTATCTCAATTACCTGGTTAGGGTCAAGGCCGCTGGTAGGCTCATCCAGAATTAATACTTCGGGATTGTGCACCAGAGATGCGGCCAAACCAACGCGCTGCTTATAACCCTTGGATAGCTGGCCTATTTTCTTCCTGCTTTCGGCGGTAAGCCCCGTTATTTCAACGGCATTATTAACCGCCTGACTGCTGTTGGGTACCTTATGAATGCCTGCAACAAACGAAATGTACTCGCGCACATACATTTCATAATAAAGAGGGTTTGCCTCCGGCAAATAGCCAATTTTCTTTTTTGCTTCCAAAGGGTTTTGCTGAACATTTATTCCGCAAACAAGCGCACTGCCGGCATCGGGTGTAAGGTAGCCTGTAATGATCTTCATTGTTGTGCTTTTGCCAGCACCGTTAGGGCCTAAAAACCCAACTATTTCACCCTTATTAATGGCAAAAGAAATATTATTAACTGCTTTTTGGGCTCCGTATGTTTTTAATAAATTACTAACCTGCAGCGACGACGACATGCTAAAATGGTTTACAGCTTAACGTAAAACAGTCAAAAGTATGTATATAATGTTTAAGCAAAAAGGAAGGTTATAAAAAGAAGCAGGGTTGCAATTATATAAAGAAAGATGCTTATAAAATTTTGAAGCCACATAGCAACGCGTTCTGCCTTGTTTTCTGCCAAATCCCTGTCAATTATTCCATACCATTTAAAAATAGCTGAAACGATGCCTATCACGTTTCGCTCGTAATTTTGAAATAATATTGTGAGCAACAGCTTCGACACAATTAATATACCTAGCAGGCTGAACCCAAACTTGCTATAATTTGCCAGGAAATAAGCCCACATACTGTTTATTATCTGTTTAAATGTCAAAAATACAACTTTGCACGGCCCTTGTGTCAATATTACCGGTTGTATAGATGTTAACGTTTAATGCGCATATATAATTTCAGGCCATGTTTTGTTGCGTGCCGGTATCATCATATTCACCCGCAAGCGCATATTTGCCAAATATTATAAGCCCGAATGCAATAGGCAAAAAAACAATGATAATGATACTCCACTGCAAAACGGTATTGGTCTTGGCAGCCTCTGCTGCAGCTTTAGCCGTACTGGCAGCAACTTCAATAGCTTTATCTGCCTTGGCAAAAGCTGTTAATGCATTGGTGATGATAAAATATAAGGCAGCAGGCGCCAGCAATATCCAAATAACCCCAAATGCTTTTTTAAGTGCGTTCATATAGATAGTTTAAATTAGATCAGGAATTTGACTTTGGGAAGATTCTATTACAACCGCATTTTTTTTGCCGGAAAGGTACAATGCGCCTATTACAAATGAAATAGCTGCTACACTTATAGGATACCACAGCCCGGCAAGAGGTGAACCTGTGATAGCGATGATAAGAGTGCTTAAGAATGGAACAAGCCCGCCAAATATGCCGTTGCCAATATGGTAAGGCAGCGACATAGATGTATAACGTATGCGCGTTGGGAATAATTCAACTAAAAATGCTGCAATTGGCCCATATACCATGGTTACATAAATAACCTGTACAAATACCAGCAAAACCATCATCCAGAAGGAATAATTGTCTATTGTTTTAACTATCGCCACACCTGGTTTTTTTGACATTTTTTCAATGTGAACAACCATGGTGTCAGTCGCTGTTATCACGCTGTCAGGAAGCCCGCTTTTTAGTCTTACAAACCCTGTTGACATATCATTTATTTCCATATTCATGAAACCAAGCAAAGTGTCCCTGTTTGTAGCAGGCGTGGCAGCCCTGCTAAATTCGTCCGTTAATACCGCAGTGTCAGTTTTTGTATAGCTGTATATAGCACCGTCAGTATATGAAGTGTCAAATACGGAGGTAATAATAAACTTCTTTTTATCTTTTGTGTCGGGCGTGGCGAGGGCAGGCGTAGCTTTGGTTTTATCAACTAAAGAAATTTTACTTGCGGGGCTGGTCAGATCAAGAAATTGCTGGTATATGTAATGAAAACTAAGCACACCAAGCAGCATGCCTGTCATCATTATCCATTTTCTGCCGATCTTATCACTAAGCCATCCAAAAAAAACAAACAAGGGAGTGCCAAGTACAATAGCGATCAATACGATCCAACGAGACTGGTCAAAACTTACTTTGCAGGTATTTTCAATAAAACTTTGTGCGTAAAACTGGCCGGTGTACCAAATAACACCCTGCCCCATAGTTGCACCAAACAATGCCAGCAGCACCATTTTAAGATTAAGCTTGTGAGAAAAACTTTCCTTTAACGGGTTAACGGATGTTTTGCCCTCACTTTTCAGTTTGGCAAACAAGGGACTCTCCTTCATCTTTAACCTTATATAAATAGATACAATTACCAGCAGCGCTGAAATTAAAAATGGTATGCGCCATCCCCATTCTCCAAATTTTTCAACCCCTAAATTTCCCCTTACAACAAGTATTACAATAAAAGATATAACAAGACCAAATGACGCCGTGGCCTGTATCCAGCTTGTATACAAACCTCGTTTTCCTTCGGGCGCATGCTCGGCAACATAAGTGGCGGCCCCGCCATATTCGCCGCCAAGCGCAAGACCCTGTATAAGGCGTAACAGCAACACCAATAGGGGTGCGGCAAAGCCAATTGATTTATACCCAGGTACTAACCCAATTGCAAATGTTGAACCCCCCATTAAAATAAGGGTAAGCAAGAAAGTGTACTTGCGGCCTACTATATCCCCAATACGGCCAAACACTAATGCACCAAAAGGCCGCACAATAAAACCTGCGGCAAAAATAGCCAGTGTGCTAAGCAGGGCAGAAGTGCCTGCGTTTTCAGGAAAGAATTGTTTAGCAATTATGGTTGCCAGGCTACCGAAAATGTAAAAATCATACCACTCAATTAAGGTACCTACTGACGAAGCAGATATAACTTTAGCAATACCGCTTCTTTGCAAGTTTTCCATATGGGGGCGATGTTGGTTTTAAGACGAAACAGTTAGATATGTTTGAAGATACACGTTTTGAAGAAATATTCAAATTTTTCTGTAACTAACAAATGGCAAATTGCTGATTTGTTTTATTGAAAATACTGGTTGTGTTAAACCTACACTATTGTAATAACTTAAGAGCCTTTAAACACTGGTGCCCTGGCGCATTGAAAAATCAGTAATCGTCAATACCTCCCAATTCAATAATATTTTTTTATGTTTACCACCTAATTACATACGCATGAGTACATACACACGCAGAAAGTTTTTACGCGATGCAGCAGTAGCAGGTGCCGCCGTTAGCGCCATTAGCACCCCGTTAAAAGTATTGGCCGCTGAAAAAAGATCCACGGTTCGTATAGGCATGATCGGCGTGGGGCTGCGTGGGCAAAGCCACCTGGATGAATTTTTAAAGCGTGCGGATGTTGAAATAGTTGCCATGGCCGACCCTGATAAAAATATGATGGCAATGGCGCAAAAAATTGTGGCACAATACAAGAAAAAGTCGCCAGTTGAATATACAAATGGCAACTATGATTATAAAAACCTGGTAATGCGGAATGATATTGATGCCGTACTTATTGCCTCGCCATGGGAGTGGCATATCGAACAGGCACTGGCAGCGGTAAACGCCGGTAAAAAAGCAGGTGTAGAAGTATGTGGCGCTATAAAATTGCAGGACTGCTGGGACATTGTGCAGGCAGTTGAAAAAACAAAAGCGCCTGTGATGATGATGGAAAACGTTTGTTACCGCCGCGACGTGATGGCTGTAATGAACATGGTGCAGCAAGGCCTGTTTGGTGACCTGCTTCATTTACAGGGGGGCTATGAGCACGACCTGCGTGAAGTACTTTTTAACAACGGTACCGATGGCGGCCCCGGTGTTGGTTTTGGCGACCACGGTTTTAGCGAAGCCAAATGGCGTACAAACCACTATGTTAACCGCAACGGCGAATTATACCCTACGCACGGGCTTGGGCCTGTTGCCTGTATGATTGATGTTAACAGGGGCAACCGCTTAACCGCATTGTCTTCCATATCAACAAAACCAAAAGGGTTGCACCGTTTCGTGGTTAATAATCCGTTGGGTGGCCCTAACCACCCCAATGCCAAAGTAATGTTTAAAGAAGGTGATATTGTTACCACCCAAATACAAACCGCCAATGGAGAGACGATTGTATTGACACACGATACATCCTCTCCGCGGCCGTATAACCTTGGCTTTAGGGTGCAGGGCACAAATGGTTTGTGGATTGATAACCACGCCGGCGGTTTTGATGAAGGCATGATTTACTTTGAAGATAAAAGCCCGAAAAAGCATACCTGGGAAAACACTAAAGCATATATGGAACAATACGACCATCCGCTTTGGAAAAAATTCTCAAAAGATGCAGAAGGTGCAGGACATGGCGGTATGGACTTTTTTGTTGATAACGCCTTTATTGAGTGCTTGAAGCGTGATGCCGATTTTCCGTTGGACGTATATGACCTTGCTACGTGGTACGCCATTACGCCACTAAGCGAAAAATCGATTAGTGAAGGAGGCACGCTGCAGCAGATACCCGACTTTACTGCCGGTAAATGGCAAAACCGTAAAGCTGTTTTTGGAAGAAGCGATGAGTATTAGTTGTCTGCTGATTTATGAGAGATTTCTTTTCAAAAACGCTAAAAAGCAAGTGGTGCTCACATTCGTATATTCGTATTTCGTAGATTCACGCTGTGTTTACTTTAAGCGATATACTGTTCCTGGCGGTGCTTTTTTTGGTGCTGTTTATTGGCGTGTTTCTTTTTTCATCAACCAAAGGCAGGCGCGTAAGCAATATCTTACTCGGTACATTCTTTTTTGCAATAGGGCTTAACCTTGCCGATACGTTTTTACTTTTAAAGCAGGTGTATTTTAACTTGCCTGCACTTGCGCTGTGGGGTAGTAACCTGCTTTTAATATGCGGACCTTGCATTTACCTGTATACGCAAAGCGTTGTATATAAGGATTTTAAATTTGATAAAAAGAAACTCAGGCATTTTTATGCGTTCATAATTTTGTTCGTTGTCACCGAGGTTAGTTATCTTTCCGCCGGGTACGAAATTCAAACCCGTATACTCATAAGCATAGTAGAGAGAAAAATACCCCCTTCCGTGTATATCGGGTCCCTTGTAATATACATTCACTTTTTAACCTACCTGTTTGTTAGCCTGCGGTTAACGGGGCAGTATAGTATAGCAGCATCTGATAAATATTCCGAAGCCGGCAAGGTTACCCTGCAATGGCTTAATACTATCATTATCTTTTTTTTAGTACTGATGATGGTTTCGTTTATTGGCGGCTGGTTATCTTTTTTATCCTTAACTGCTGCCTATTTTTTTGTAATAACACTTACCATTTTTTTACTGCTGCTTTTTATTGTTTTTATGTTATTTAAAGCCTTGCAAAATCCTGAAATTTTTGCGGTTCTGGAAGAAAAGGAGATACAGGAAGCGGTGCTAACCCCAAGATACACCTCTTCAGTTTTGCCAGGTGATGAAAAAGCAAGGGTGCTGGGCAATTTGCAACAGTATATGCAAGCACAGAAGCCTTACCTTGAGCCTGAGCTGAATTTGGACAAATTAGCAGGACTGATTGCCGTTAAGCCCAAGGTATTGTCGCAGGTTATTAACGAGTTATTGCAGCAAAACTTTTTTGAGTTTGTAAATTTTTACCGCATTGAAGACGCCAAAAAAACTGCTGGTTAACCCAAAAGATAAAAAGATAACCGTACTTGAGGTGATGTACGAGGTGGGGTTTAATTCAAAATCGTCCTTTAATACATTGTTTAAAAAGAACACCGGCCTTACACCCAGCGATTATAAAAAGCAAAATATGCAGTAAAGCGTTCGACTTTGCGCTTTTCTATAGTCAAACCAATTAAATGCGTTCGACTTTCTTCCCTCGGTCTGTAATGGCTTTTTTGTGCATGAATATTTGTGAAAACAAAATTTATGACAACAAATTTCACAACCCGTTCAATGGCTGCATCCAAATGGCTGTATGCCGGTATTTTGGCAGCCGGAGTTGCTGCTACCGTTCTTTTATCACCTAAATGGGTAACGCCCATATTTGCCTGGATAGCGCCTGGCTGCCTGCTTTTTTATTTTCGCCATGCGGCTATGCGGTTTAAAACCTTACTCTTTATACTGGCATTATTAACAGCGCAAATGGTTTCAGTGTATAACGTTTTTCCTTTTCCCTGGCCGGTGCTGGGCGTTTTAATACCCATTAATATTGCCAAGCTTATGGTGATCTTTTTACTCGATAAATGGATAACCAAAAGAAGCAATGGCTTTATAGCCACACTGGTTTTTCCTGCCGCTTATGTAACAAAGGAATTTATTGACAGCACATTCAGCGGCGGCACCTGGTGGTCAATAGCCAATACACAATACTCATTTGCATGGTTAGCGCAACTAAGTTCTGTAACCGGGCTGGCTGGCATCTCCTTCCTTATTTATTGGTTTGCCTCAGTTGCTGTTTGGACAATAGGCAGGTATTATTCCAATGAAAACTATCGCCGGGGGATAATCACCTATGCTTGCTTTTTTACAGCAATTATGGTGTTTGGTGCTACCCGTTTTTATAGCGATACAAACAATACTAAATCAACCGTAAAGGTGGCTGGCGTTTCTGTGCCCACCATTAATATGCTTGAAGCCGTATATAAAGATGTAACCAGCCAAACCGTAAATATTAACCTTAAAACATCTATCGTTTCAAAAGAGCTTCAGCTAGTTAACAGTGCAATGTTACCGTTTATTGAAAACCCTGACAGCACAAGGTTTGTAAATGGGTATAAGGCAATGTACAAGCTGCACGACAGCCTGTTTGCCGCCAGTAAAAAGGCTGCTGATGGCGGCGCTAAAATAATAATGTGGAGCGAGGCCAACGCCATTATGCCGCGCGCGATGCACGATGCGTTTATTAAACGCGGGCAAAATTTTGCCAAAGCCAACAACGTGTACCTGCTTATGACGATGGGCGTGTTTGATACCGGCAAACTAACGGCAGATAAACTGTTTTTAGAGAACAAAGCGGTATTTATTACCCCCGACGGGAGCATACTAAACGTGTTTCATAAAAACCACCCGGTACCTTATGCCGAACGCTCAAAGCCAGGCGACGGCAAAGTGCCTGTTATTGCAACACCTTATGGCAGGCTGTCTGTTTCCATTTGCTACGATGCCGATATGCCCGGCAGTATGCGGCAGTTGGGCAGCCAACAAAGCGATGTGCTGTTTTTACCTTCCGGCGACTGGTATGCCATTGCACCTTACCACACCTATATGGCCGCTTTTCGCGGTATTGAAAACGGCTGCACAGTGGTAAGGCAGGCCAGTGGTGGTTTATCGCTGGTTACTGATTATCGTGGAAGAGAACAGGCCTCTTTCGATTTTTATAACCCCGGTGAAAAGCTTTGGAGCGCCAATATCATTACCGGGCATGTTAATACCATTTACAACACTATAGGTGAAGCTTTTGCTTATTTGTGTATGGCATTTTCAGCAGTAAGCATAATACACTTGATCGCTGGTTTATTTTTTAAATGGAAGCTAAGTATTGGTAAAAGAAACGGCAAACTGGAACCTGCTCTATAATCAAAACGGGCCGTTGTTGGTTCTAAAATTCAAAAAATAGTTTATAGGAGCGGCGAAGGGCAATTAAGAACGATGTGATTACTGCCGCATCGTTCTTACCATTTCGCTAAATAATTTTTCTTTTCTAACAAGGTCTTCAAGTAAAACAATTTGGTTGGCAGTGCGGTTAAAATTTTGCAAGGGATATTTTGCACCATAGTAAACATCATTGTTGAGGTAATCAGTCAAAAACCGTAATGCCTGCATGTATATCATAAACTCGCC
>JABDGS010000104.1 GCA_013285915.1 Bacteroidota bacterium | reverse complement strand
ACTGACCCTACAAAGTCCAATTCAGGCAATATGTACGCCGGCCTTATTGCCAATATAATGAACAATGATGTGGTGGATAACGAGAAAGCCTTGGACACTTTGCTGCCGGTGATAAAAGAAATTTTTAACAAGCAGGGGTTTCAGCAAACATCGTCAGGCTTTCTATTTGAACAGTTTTTAAAAACGGGTGTGGGCCAGTACCCGATGATTGCCGGTTACGAAAACCAGGCCATTGAATTTTCGTTGCAGCATAAAGATTTTTGGCCGCAGATAAACAGTAAAATTAAAATTTTGTACCCTTTGCCAACCGTATGGAGCGAGCACCCGGTAATTGCCGTTACCAAAAAAGCAGCCGTATTAATTGATGCCCTTAAGGATCCCGAGATACAAAAAATTGCCTGGGAGGAACATGGTTTCAGAACAGGGCTGATAGGCATACAAAACGATCCAAAAATTTTAAAAGTAGAAGGTATTGCCGAAACCATCAAGCAAATTGTACCCATGCCCAAAGCAGGCATAATGGAAAAAATTATAAACAGTATTGACAGTACCTCAAAATAATATTTAAAAAAATACAAACAGATTAGTATGACTGATAACACCACAACACCAGATAACCTTAGCCTTGTTAAAAACAATGACACAACCGATATGGTTGCTTTTTCGCCTGAAGAACTTGCCAGGGTGCAGGAGATAAAAAACCAAATTAAAGTAGATGATTCGCAGGGTATAATTACCTATGGCGTTGGCGCGCAACGCGATATTTCAACATTTGCAGACAGCATTTTAAGCGAAGTAAGGGCGAAAGATAGCGGGTATGCGGGCGATATACTTACCAACCTTGTTTTAAAGGTAAAGGAAACCGATGTTGACAGCTTAAGCGGCGATGGCGGCTTTTTATCAAAAATACCTTTTATAGGCGGCCTTGTAAATACTTTCAGGCGGTTTATTGAGCGGTATGAGAAACTGAGTGTACAGATTGAAAAAATAGTTGACGAGCTTGACGATGCAAGAATGCAAATGCTTAAGGATATAACCCTGCTTGATAATATGTATGGCAAAAACCTTGAGTATCAAAAAAACCTTGACCTGTACATTGCAGCAGGGCAGTTAAAATTAAAAGAGTTGAATGATACTACCCTGCCCGACCTTAAAGCAAAAGCAGAGCAAACCAAAAAGCCGGAGGACGTACAGAAGTATAACGACTTTGCACAGTTTTTAAACAGGCTGGACAAAAAGATATACGACCTTAAACTTAGCCGCACCATAACCATACAAACGGGCCCGCAGCTAAGGCTTATACAAAATGGCAACCAGGCACTGGTAGAAAAAATACAAAGCTCTATTTTAAATACTATACCGCTGTGGAAGAACCAGATCGTTATTGCCATTACACTTTTCAGGCAGAAGAAGGCGCTAAAACTTCAGAAAGATGTAACCGATACCACCAACACCCTGCTTGAAAAAAATGCCGCACTACTTAAAGAAAGCACTATTGGTATAGCCCAGGAATCTGAAAGGGGAATTGTTGACATTGAAACACTGAAAAAGGTAAATAACGACCTTATTTCAACCATTGAGGAAACGATGAAAATACAGGCCGACGGCAAAGCCAAACGCCAGCAGGCTGAGCAGGAGTTGGTAAAAATTGAGGACCAGCTAAAGAACAAGTTGATGACGTTAAAAAGTTGAGTTGGGTTTTGTGTTCTGTGTTTTATTGTTTTGTGCCCGGCAATGGTTTTACATGGCATCATCCTTTGCCACGCTCGCTTGTGCGGCTTATTCTTTTTTCAACTGCAGAGTTTATTGCCTCACTGCCAGGCTACGCCATGGCGTGAGACTACAACGTTTACCTGCTAAAGCTTCGGGGTTTCCGCCCTGTGCCCAGGGATTTACACATTTATTGTTCTTATTGTTTACATGCCGCTCCGGTGGAGCTTGATTAATCATGCTGTATTTGCTTCTTACTAACATGCCGCCGCTATGCCCCTTTGCATAGCCCATGAACCATAATCTTCCCATTTGGTCAACTGCCTCTGAAGCTTCGAAGTTCCTGACTTTCCGACTTTCTGTCTTTTGGTCTTCCCGACTTCCAGACTTGCCGACTTTCAGACTTCCCGACTTTCTCCCCTACTGCACCACAACCTGCTGCTTCCATTCATTGCCTTTTTCATCAAGCAGTACAAGCCTGTAACTGCCTGCTGCGATGGATAGCGGCAGGTTTAACTGCTGCGTGGTGGTTTGGCCATCATACTGCATTGTTCTTTGCATCAGCTGTTTACCGTCGCTGCCAAATAACTGCAGGGTGTATTTGCCTGCTGCCATGTTTTGCAGTGTTAGGTGCAACTGCTGTTTGCGTATCACAGGGTTGGGATAGACGTTTATGCTGGCTTTGCCTTTTTGCATCTTTATCAATACCACGTTGCTGTATATTGCTGTTCCATCTTTGCTTTGCACTTTTATACGGTAATAATTATCGCCTGCATTGGGCTGCTGGTCGGTTATATTGTAGGTTTCTGTGTTGTTGCTGTTCCTTGGCTGTACTGCTGTTCCCATTTTGGTGAACGTTTGCCCGTCCGCTGATCTTTCTGCCTGGTACTGCTGTATACCCTGCTCGGTAGCAGTTTGCCATTCTACCTGTATGCCCTTGGCCAGCGGCCACGCCTTAAGCGTGGTTACTACCGTAGCTAAGGTGCCTTGTTTTGCAAACACCACCACAAACCTTGTTTCTGCATAGCTGGCTTTGTCTGTGCCTGTTTCGAAGCTTATGGTTGCTGTTTGGGTTAGATCAAGCGGGGTGCTGGTCCCCAGGTAGTTATCCACTATATAGGCTTGTACCGTGGCTGGCATATCCTGTGGTGTAAAGGTGAAGGAGTAGTTTGCCTTTGCCTTCATAGCATATACATCAAGCCACATACTGTCGCCTGTTACCGGCAGCGGTGCTTTTTGTATGGCTGCGTAGTTGCTGCCGCTTCTTATGCTTAGGTTCTCATCATAATTAAACAGCTTGGCTGCATCGTCGCTGGCATCTTTGCTATAGCTGCTGTTATAAATAGCTACCACACCATCTACCGGCTGCATGGTATTGTTTATGCCCCTGTTTAGTGCTATCCTTAACAGGGATATGCTTGCTGGCGTTGGTGCAAAAAATACACCATTGGTACTGTTTGATATATCAGCCTTATCATTCTCATTAAAACTGATGCTTTGCGTAGCTGATGAGGCTTGTGTAAAGAATGCTTCCCCGCTTTGCAGCACCGTGGTTTGCTGGCTTTGCCCTGCTGACATATCGCTTATATAGCTGCTGCCTACTTTTGTAAAGGTTACATAACCGCCTAAGGATGTACCGTTGCGGTTGGCATCCCATACCCAGAACTGCTGGCTGATACCTGCAGCATTGTTTACCACACCGGTAAGCTCCACGGGTGATGCGTAGGGGTTACCTGTGAGTATGTAATGGTTTACCGGCGCGCTGTAACCAAACGCCTGTGTGCCTGTTTGCAGCAGCCCTGTGGCTTTTAGCGTAGTGGCTGCTGAGCCGCTGGTTATATGGGGTTTATCTCCATAGGGCCCTGTAATAAACACAGCAAAGGCTTTATTGGCTGCTGATGCATTATTGTTGCCAATGCTTGTTGCATTGGTATTGGCAAGGTCTGCCCAGTTGTCGGCTATCTCATCATAAGTCCTTATTGAGGTTGCCTTACCTGCTGCATCAAAGCCATTGCCGCCACCGGGGCGGAACATCTCTGCCCCTGTTAAGCCGTCTGCTGTGCCTGCGTTCTGCCAGTTATTGTAAATAGTGCCTGTTTGGCTTAGCGGTGCTGTTAGCATACGCCAGGCGCGGTGGCCGGGTATATATCTTTCTACGGTTACATCGCCTGTTACATAGTCGCTGTTACTGCCTGCATTGGCCACTGCTGCGGTGCCGCTGCTGGTTGAGGCTAATGTTAAGTGGCCATTGCTTGTTAGCACCCCTGCTGTTGGGGTGTATACTCCCAGCACCCTTGTTATGCCGCTGAAGAGTGTTACCCCGGCTGTGTTGTTTACCGTTAAATTGTTTACTGTTATGGCGCCTGCTATGGTTTGTGTTGTTGTGCCATTAAAGGTTATGCTGCCTGCTGTTGCATCAAACGTGCCGCTGCTGGTTACATCACCGCTTATGTTTAGCCTGCCAGTTACCGTAAGCTTGCCAGTAAGTGTTATGTTATGCACCGACGCCAAGGTGGTTATTTTAGGCTGGTTGGCAGGCGCTAATGGTATGGTAACATCGTCTGCTGTGCCGGGTATTACATTATTGCTCCAGTTAGTAACAGTGTTCCATGCAGTGCTGGTGGCGCCTGTCCAAACGCTTGGCCCCAGCGTTGTTGCATACATGATTGCCGAATAAGCGCCCTGGCCTGTAAGCGAGCTCTTTTCCGCTCTTACGCGGTAGTAATATTTTGTATTTGGCTGTAAACCAGTAATACTTGTATTGGTTGAGTTGCCGAACAGGCTGGCATATTGCGTAAAGGTACTAAAGCTGCTATCCGTTGATACTTCAACAATAAACTTATCAATTGTGCCACTAAAAGGCAGGGACCAATTCGCAACAAACTTGTTGCCTGATATACTGGTAGGCTGCCCGGCAACGGGTATTACCATTGCATAGCTTTCTACCCAGTTGCTGCTGCTGCCATTTAAAGCAAAATTATTTAACGTACCATTATAGCTATTCGGTGTAAGGTCATACAGCACAGTATTGCCTGCGTTATCGCTACCAGGTGTGCCCGCATCAAATGTATAGTATGATGAAATACCGTTGCCAGTTGAGGATGCAAAAAATGCCATGTCTGTAGAAAGCGAACTGCTCCTGTCACTGCCGTATATCCTCAGTTCATCCATCTCCCCGTTAAAATACTGGCCCCCGCCATCACCTGCCCATGCGCCCAGGCTGGTAATTGCACCGCTTATATCAGGTATGCTAAAGTCGCCGGTAACAGTATTGTCAAGCTGGCCGTTTATATAAACACTCGCCTGAGTTGTATTAAATACAATGGCAATATGGTACCAGTGGCCGGTTTGTAATGCTATGTTGCTGGCCAGCAATGGCTTGCCATTCTGGCTCCTGAAATACACAATACCAGGCGTGCCTTCTGCTGCTGTGCCCACCGCGCTTGCATAATACCCTATGCTTAGCACAGAGTTGGTAGCCACGCCGTTCTTTTGTTTTGACAGTATTGTGCCGCGCAGCCCGGCAGGGTTTACCCAAACTTCGTAAGTAGCATTGGTTAAGTTGTTAATAGTGGCTGAAGGCAGCGTTACATTATCATCCACGCCATCAAAATACAAGGCGTTGGCCGGCGGGTTGCCGGCATAAAAGCCTCCTTTTAAAGCCGTGCCGCCTAAAGTTGTAACGGCTACTGCCCCGCTGGCATTGGCAGAGGGCACCGTAGCATAAATAATTGAGCCATTATTTGATACCACGCTGGCTGTTACACCGCCAAATGTTACAGAAATGGCATTATCCAGGTGGCTGCCCTGTATTTGCACATTCGTATTAACATCAGATGTTACGGCATCAAAATTAGTTATAACGGGCACGGAATACGGGGTTGTAACCACAACGGTATCAGAATATGCACCCTGCCCTGTAACCGATGCTTTTTCGGCACGCACACGATAGTAATAGGCAGTATGCTGGCTTAAACCGGTAACCTGCTGTGTTATGCCGGTAACTGCCAAGGCATTATAACCGGTTACAATGTTTGTAAAACCGGCATCGGTTGCCACATCCAGCAAGTATTTATCAACAGTGCCTGTTTGAGCGCCCTGCCAATTGGCAGTAAAGCTAACATCGCTGATATTTGTTGCCGGCTTAACAACAGGTATTACCATTGCATAGCTTTCTTCAAACGTTGGGCTGGCTGTTGTTGTAACAGTATAGTTATTGATGCCAAAATCAGTTATTGAGGCGCCGCTTGCCTGGCCGAAGTTGCAATACAGCATTAAGTTGTTTGGAAGTGCAATAGGAGTGCCCTGCATATCTGCCTGCACCTGCGCCTGCGTAAGCGCGTCATTATAAACCCTTACTTCATCAATATCTCCACCAAAATATTCACCGGTGGCGGCGTAAGTGCCAATGGTTGCAGTGTGTGTTACATTGTACAGCAGCGGGTGGCCAGCGCCAAATGTACCGCTGCCCACAGCTTTGCCATTTGCATATATAGTGTACCCGGTAGTGGTTACTACATAAGCTATATGATACCACCTGCCGGTTGTATAGCTAAAGCTTGCATCCGCACTGGTGGTTATCCATGAGGAGCCATCGCCGATATCGCCATGAATAGTGTTGCCGCCCTGGAGTTTCATATCAAAGCTATTATCTGCGCCGCTGCGAGTAGAGAATATAGTGCTTACGGCTGCCGGCTGCGCCGCCTTTACCCAGGCCTCAACTGTAAACTTATCTGTTACAGCATCGCTGCCGGTATTGGCTGTTGCATACTGGTTGGTACCATTCAGCTTGATCGCATTATCCGGCGGTGCCCCGTAAAAGAAGCCGCTTTTTGTTGCGCTGCCCCATGGATTGGTGACAACCACATTGCCCGTAGCACCGCCTGCCAATGTTGCCGTAATGGTATTATCATCAATTACGGTAAACGATGCAGCGGTACCGCCAAAGCTTACTGCTGTGGTGCCTGTAAAACTGCTGCCTTTTATAGTTACTGTTCCGCCTGCAGCAGAGGCTGGCGAGAAAGAAGCAATATATGGCGACAAGTAAGCAGAGGTTTCATTGCCGGTAACAGCTACCCTGTCTGTTTCAGAGATAATGGCAGGGAATACCAGGGCTTCGCTTATCCAGCCATCAAGCCTTGTTGCCCCTTCCCCTCTTGTGCCCAGCTTCAACGGCACGTTTGCATCGCCATAACTTGACGGGGTTATGCTGCCTTTTACATCTCCATTCAAATAAATATTGCTGGTGGTATTTTGCTGGCCTCCAAAGTTCCATATAGCAAAGGGCTGGGAGGCATTAAATAAAACCGGCATCGTTATAAAATCATAATTGGTGCCATCGCCGATAAAATACCCGTTGGTGTATATATCCCACGGTGCGGCCAGGGCGCCATTTGTTTTTGCTATCATCCCGTTAGAGCCGTTATCCGTTTTTACGCCCGTAGCAACAAATGCTGAAAAAGCAGTATTAAAACCAATGAAAGAAGGAGTGCTTAAATACACGTTATTTAAAGCCGAGCCATAAAAATAAACCGTTGGCCTGCCATTCTTTCTCTCCACCAAACCGGCGTGCACAATGCGCGGCTGGCTTGCAGCAGTGCTTTGCGAGGCATCGCGGTTGTTGCCGCTCTGGTCGTACCATATCGTTACAAAAGCATCGCCCGCGCCAGCAAAGCTTTTTAGTATTGCCGTATCAATATCGCCATTGGCCGTATAGCCAATATCAAGCTGGCCGTTATCGCTTGCGCGCTGCACACGCACCAGCGGGGTAGTTGAGTTGGTAAACCCTGTAACGGCTGCGGGTGGTGTTACCGCCGCATGCAGGTAAGTTGTTGATAATTTACGCAGCGAGTATGCAACGGCGGCATCTGTTGTTACAGGCACCAGGTTTATATTAGCCGGGCTTGTAACAGTTATGGTATACGTTTTTGTGCTGTTATCCTGTGCAGTAACAACTATGCTTATAATAGTTGCAGCATTGGTAAGCGGTATGCTTTGAGAAGTGCTGCCACTGGCAATAGCAATGCCGTTTACGGTAGCCCCTTTGGCATTGCTTGCCGCTATAGTGGGGGTTACGGTTACTGATGATACCCCCAATGCTTCTGTAACTGTATAGCTGGTAGTAGCGGCGTTAAACGACGGCGATAAGGTACCAGTGCTTATGCTTAAGGCCGAAAGATCATTATTGTTATTAAGCACGGAAAGTGGCAGCGTTACCTGCTGTGATTGCGCACAGCTTAAGGTAGCATCGCGCATGGTTACATAAAAATTGTATGTGCCGGGGCCATGTACGGGTGTGTTAACCGTAATGGGGCTTGATGTAAGGGTGGCATCGTTAATATTTGTAAAGCCAGCCAGGCCCCCTGGCGCAGCTACAATGGAATACTTGTTGGGGTGGCCTTTGCTTACGTTATAGCTCATGTTGAACGACAAGTTTGCAGGGGCTATAACCGGCGCGCTTACTGTAAACACAGGCACAACCACTATACTGTCTTTTACGCTTGCCGTGGCTGTGCAACCTGCGCTGTTATTGGTGCTAACCGTATAAATGGTGGACGATGCAGGCGAAACATTGCCCGGGTTTTGCAGGGAAGATGTATAGCCAGAAGGCAATGACACCCATGCAAAAGATGTTTGTGGTTTTACTGCGGTAATAAGAATATCGTCAATACCCCACCAGCCAGGGCTGTTGGTTGCCTTGTAGCTAAAACGAAGGTACACAGTGGGCTGGTTTTCAAACGCTGCAGGAACGGTAAAAGTAGTCGTGTCAAAATTGCTGACAGGAATGCCTGAACTCCTGGTCAACACGTCTGTCCAGTTAGCCCCGTCTGTTGAAAACTGTACAATGCCGTTTGTAATATAAATGCCGCCGCTAATAGCTGCATATAACCTGTCTATCAGCCTAACCTGCATGTTGCTATACCCCATTGTGCTAAAGGCCGGCGACTGCATGGTAGTAAGTGTGGTGCCGCCATTCTGGTCTTCACTGCTGGATCTATAAAACGATAAGGTATTGCTTGAGTTGGCGGGGCGAAAGTGGAGCAAAAATTTCCAGGCCGCTGCTGCCGGGTTAAGGCCGCCGGTACTGTTATTTTGAAATACCCATCCGCTTAAAGTGGTGTTAAACCCTTCCTGGAAAACCGTTGCAGCAGTACTGCCGGAAGATGCAAGCTTAAGCGTGCCACCATCGCACATCACCGTATCGCGGGGCACGGCAAGGCTGATAACCGCTGATGTAACCAATTGTGCTGCTGTGGCTGAACAACCATTTTGGGTACCTGTAACTACATACTTTGTTGTAGTGGGCGGCCCTGCCTTTACAGATGAGCCCGTTGCGTGGTTTAGGCCTGTGGCAGGCTCCCACGAATAAGTTGTTGCGCCAACCACATTTAGCGTGATCGAATCTTTGCAAAATAGCAGTGATGATGGGTTGTTGAAAAATATTTGCGGGTTTGTGTTTATAACAAATGGCGCAGTTCCGGTTAATGTTTGGGAACAGCCGTTTGC
Organism: Bacteroidota bacterium; assembly: GCA_013285915.1. GTDB lineage: Bacteria > Bacteroidota > Bacteroidia > Chitinophagales > Chitinophagaceae > JABDFW01. The sequence continues at coordinate 4,249 of JABDGS010000104.1, read as the reverse complement.
ATCTGTAACATTTAGCAGGCCGAATGAATAGGAGCCTGAAATAGTTGTGCCTAATGGAATAATGGAGCTTCCGTTAGCATCAGTAGTAGCATAGTTGGTACCAGGAACAGTACTTACAGAATAGCCTATTTTATAAGGCGCTGTGCCATTCGCCCCTTTAAAAATAAGGTTTGCGGTATCATTCATGCACACCGGGCTGCGTATGTTCATAGTGGCCGCCGGCAGCGGGTTAACAACAACGTTAACGTTGCCGCTTTGGCTTTGCTCGCAGCCATTTGCACCCGCAACACTGTCAAGCGCATAGGTAAAGGTGCCCAACGCGCTGGTGGGTGCACTTACCGTTGCAGTAGTAAGGCTGCCGCTTGTAACAGGCGATTGCACCACACCGTTTATAGAATAAACAAACCTGTAAGGCGCACTGCCCTGCGCTCCGGTGAATGTAATAACAGCTGGTGTGCCGTTAGAGCATGCAACACTATTGTTTACGCTGATAGTTGCCGTTGATGTGGGCTTTACCGTAACCTGGACGCTGGATGTTGTATTGCCGCAGCCATTATTTTCAGCAAGGGTATAAGTTGTAGTAGCCTGGGGGGTTACACCAGTGGGATTTTGCAGGCTGGAAGTAAAGCCGCCAACATCAGACGTCCATGAAAATATGGGTTTGCCATAGTTAGGATACACGTCTAAACTGGAAATATACCAATTTGAAACGGGAGACCCTACCTGGTCGTTATAATTAAATTGCAGGTAAACATTGCTTTTGTTAATAAATGCGGCGGGTACAGCTATTATATCCGTCTCAAAATTATTAGGGCTTCCATGTACCGAAGTAAAGCTGGCCAGGTCAGTCCAGTTTGTTTTGTCCGTCGAAATTTGAAGTTTGCCCGTTATAACTATATTGCCTGAAAAGTAGTGAACAAGGGTAATACTATACACTGATGCGCCCAGGGTATTAAAAGCCGGCGATGTAAGTGTTTGTTGAACGGCTTCGCCATAGCTTGTTTGAGGAGAATAAACTGCGGGCCCTGAGCTGCCATAAGGCACTGAAAGCGCCCACGAACCGGTTTGCGCCCACGTGCCCGGCGGATTAGTTGTAAAGCCCTGGGCAAGTACTTCCCCTGAACCACCTGTAGTACCGAGGTTTATAGGCGTTATTGCACCGCAAATGTTATTGGTTGATGACGTTGCAGTAAAAGCGGGCATGGCGGATGTGTTGATGGCTACGTTTTGAGAGGCGGATGTTGAACAGCCATTAATATCTGTAACCTGCAGGTTTACTGCTTTAATGCCGCCGGAAGTAAATGTAAACGAGGGCGACACCGCGGCGCTACCCGTAGTGCCTGCAAAATTCCATGCATAACCGGCATTGTAGGCGCCTCTGTCACTGGCATTATTCATGGTAAGGTTATAACCGTTGCCGCTGGCATCCTGCAGCGTGGTGCTTCCGTCAGTTTCGTTAAACATCCAGGCGCCGGCCAGGCCGGTTTGGGGATAGAAATCATTCACCCGGTAATTTGCAATATCATCTAACGATAAGGCCTTCGTCCAAATAGCGGCATTATCTATATAGCCATAAAAATATTGTTGATTTTGCCAGTTGCCAACAAAAAAGCCCGCTGAGGCCCCAAAAGGGGCATTTGGAGCGGCGGTACTGTTAGCAGGCGTTGATGCAACGCCGTTATAATAAAATGTCCATACGCCATTATTACGCACGGCGGCAATATGCGCCCATTTATTGCCTTCTGCCTCTATATTGGTGGCAAGTTCTGCAACACCGCCCAGCAGTATGCTAAATGTATTGGTATTGGCTTTTAAAAGAATGCCATAACCATTAAAGCCAGGGTTGCCGTTATACATTATGTATTGGGTAACGGTATTGCCTTTGTTGCTCCAGTAAACATTCGCTTCAATACTGATGTTATCCGTGGCCGACGTGGGGAAGCTGCCGGTTTTGCCTGCGCCATCTGCGCCGCTGCAGTTAAGAAACGTTTTTGAGGGAAGGCTATGTCCTGTAAAGTTCATTGCCTGGGCTGCGCAACCCGCAAAGCTGGGCAGGGTTGTGGTAAAAGTGGCTGTATCATTGGGCATGTAAATATTCGCCGTACGGTATGCTTGCGAGTTGTCGTAATTATAATATACTGCGTACGACGTGCCAACGGCAGGCGTTGTATAGCTTTGCCCTGTGGCTAATTTAAAATTGTGGCTGGCATCATTTGTACTCCACCAGGTTACTGTAGTAGAACCGGCTAATGCAGGCGCTGTAAATGTAACGTTACTGCCATTGCAGGCCACTGTGGCTAACTGAGCATGTGCCTGCTGCAGTATAACGCAGCTTATTATTGCTAAAAAATATTTTTTAAACGCGCAGGCCTGCGCGCATTTTTTTACAAACGGGTACAGTTTGCTCATAAAGCAATTTTAATTTGCCAATATAGTTTTGGGGTATTTCACAGGCGGGTACCAGGGCTCGATATGAAATAAATATAAGAAAATTAAAATCGCCGTAAATGTAAATTTTTATGCAATTAAATGGCGGAAAATTGTATGTAAACAGCGAAAAATTGTATGTGAACGAAGCGTTTTTGAGAGAAATTATTTAGTGTGTTTAAAGACAACAATTGAATACTTCACAAAAGGGGAAGATATGACGAAATGCGATACGAAAATGACATTCATCTCCGCGCATGGCTACATCAAAGCCCCCGGCAAATTCAAGATTGTAGTCAGTAAATTATTTAGCCCGCGGGGGGGGTAAACATTGAAAAGTTGCAGCAAATACACGGCAAGTTTAAGAAAAATATTTTTCCAATTTTAGTGAGACAAAACAGTGTTTTTTATATATAGTAGTAGAAGCTCTTTGATTTAGGGACAGGTTATTCATTAAGGCGACTGGTATAAAGAACAGCCTGGAAAAACAGTGCATATTAATATTTTTAATGTGAGGTATATTTTTGGTTATATGGTTGTAAATCAATTAATTATTATAAAAAAAGTGGTTGCGTTTGTGCGTCTTTTGTGTAACTTTTGGCGGGTTTTTAACAGGGAAATTTTTGATAAGAAAAATGAAGATTACAAAAACAAACAACCCCGGTTTGTAACCAGGGCTGTATAAAAAGTTATCTATGTTTTTAGTGCTATTTTTTCCCTTGCTGTTTGTTTTTGAGGTCCTGTACTTTTTTCTGGGCCTCCATCATTTGCGAATAACGTTCCTGGAACTTGCTTTTTGGCTTGGGCGCTTTACGCTTTTGTTCAAGCTGTTTAAGCAGTTTGGCATGGTCAATAATATAAGTTTGTATTACAAACTGCAATGCAAGGGTAATTATGTTTGATACCGTGTAGTACCATGTTAACGCTGATGGCAGCCTGTTGAACACAAAAAACAGTATGAAAGGGAAAATGTACGGCATATACTTCATGGCCGGGTTACCCTGGGTTGGCGTACTGTTAAGGTTGTATATTGAAATAAGGAAGCTTGTTATAATAGCTGTTAAGCAAAACAGGCTTATATGGTCGCCAATAAGCCATACATCGCTTTTAAAGTGCACAAGGTAATCGAATGATGAAAGATCGTTTGACCAAAGAAAATGAACGCCGCGCAAGGATATATTGGAATTGAAGAAACTATACAATGCGAAGAATATGGGGATCTGCAACAATGCTGGTATACAGCCACCCAATGGGTTAACGCCTGCTTCGCGGAAGAGTTTCATCTGCTCCATTGCAAAAGCCTGCTGGTCAGCGCCGGTCCTCTTTTTAATACTGTCAAGTTCCGGGCGCAACACTTTCATTTTTGCACCGCTCAGGTAACTGGTATAAGTTAACGGTGAGGTAACAAGACGGATAAACAGGGTAAGCAACAAAATCGCCCAGCCCAGGTTGCCAACAATACTGCTGATAAAATTCTTCCCGGTAATACATTTTGGCTGCAATGGCAGTCGCATCCCGTACAGCACGAAAAAAGTGCCAGTTATGAAAGGCTGCAAACCAATGTTTGCTTTTACGAGAATAATAGTTTTGACTATATATCGGCCAAAAACACTCATAAGTTTGAAGCGCCTGCACAATGGATTGGCATTGTGCAACAGTTTTTTAACACCACCCTTATAAACAAGAACAATTTTAGCAGTGGTGACATACAATGGGGCCGCCATAACGATACTACCAATTTGTTAGGCGATGTTAATATAGCTATGCAGCAAAAGGTTGCGCCAGGCCACCAGGCCACCATTAACCTGCAGCTGTATTACGG
>JABDGS010000103.1 GCA_013285915.1 Bacteroidota bacterium | reverse complement strand
TGCCCCTGGCCACACAGCAGGCGTTTTTGAGTTTAAAGTTTGACGTTTAAAGTTTGAAGTTGGCGAAGGTATATGGTGTAAAGTTTAAGCAAGAAAATACAGGTGCGCCGAAATCGCATTATTAGAAATTGCAATCAACTTTAAACTAACTCTTTTTAAATGCAGGGTGAAATTGGTTAAGCGTGGCGCGTAAATAATCGCGGTCAAGGTGGGTGTATATTTCAGTTGTAGTAATGCTTTCATGTCCCAGCATTTCCTGCACTGCCCTTAAATCGGCGCCGCCCTCAACAAGATGTGTAGCAAAAGAATGGCGAAAGGTATGCGGCGATATATTTTTAGTAATGCCGGCTTTTTGAGCAAGATCTTTGATAATATAAAATATCATTATGCGGCTAAGGCCTTTGCCAAATTTGTTTAGGAACAAAATATCATCGCAGCCTTTTTGTACTGTGCAATGCACACGTATGGAATCTTTGTAAATAAGAATATATTTTATGGCGTCGCTGCCAATGGGCACTAATCGTTCTTTATCGCCCTTGCCAATAACACGTATAAACCCAACATCAAGATACAGGCAACTTATTTTTAGCCCAATTACCTCGCTTACACGCAGGCCGCAACTGTACATGGTTTCCAATATAGCTTTGTTACGGCCACCGTCCGACCTGCTTAAATCTATTTGACCGATGATGTTCTCTATTTCTTCAAAACTTAAAAAATCAGGCAGGGCACGCTTCAGTTTTGGTGTATCAAGCAGCGTTGCAGGGTCTGCAGTAATAATACCTTCAATCAAACAATATTTATAAAAACCCCTTATGCCTGAAATTATGCGGGCCTGGCTGGTTGCCGTCATGCCCAGCTCGGCAATCCATGTAATAAATTGCTGTAAGTCTTTTAAATCTACTTCAGCCGGGGTTTTCATATTGCCACTTGCCAGCAGGTATTCAGTAAGCTTATCAATGTCGTGCAAATAGGCTTCTACTGAATTATCGCTTAGTGATCGCTCCAACTGCAAATAGCCCTTAAATCCTTTTTTATACGCATCCCACATAGCTAAGTTTACCGTTTAAAGTTGGCGTTTTTTAGTTGACGACAATTTTTTTCAAATGCAATTTTATCCCTTATTTTCGTTTATTGCGTTTTAATTTAATCAAAAGTTTTATATCCCACAGGATAGGCGTACTATGGAAAAAGTAAATCTTCGTTCGTTTAAACAAAAAGCAAGGCATCATAAAAAAGCCTTCAGGCGATTTTTGGGTAAAGTTGAAAAAAATCCGCCGCGCGGCTTGCATAAAATGCTTGAGGAGATTGATAAAGAAGTTTGGGCAGAGACAGATTGCCTTAGCTGTGCCAACTGCTGCAAAACCATGACGCCTACTTTTACTGAAAAAGACATTAAACGCATAGCTGCGCACCTTGAAATGACACCTGCTGAATTTAAAAACAAATGGCTGCATTTTGAGAAAAAAGATAAAGATTGGGTGAATAATAAGCAACCCTGCCAGTTTTTAAACCTGAAGGATAACAAATGCTCCATCTATATAGCGCGTCCTGATAGCTGCGCGGGTTTTCCGCATATAACCAAAAAGAAGGCTGTTGACTATATTCATGTACACCAGCAAAATGTTGAGTACTGCCCTGCCACTTATAAAATGGTGGAACGCATGATGGCGAGAATAGAAGTTTAAAGTTTAATGTTTGAAGTTTAAAGTTGGGTGGAAGAAAAGCAAAACACTCAATAAGCGATACACAACATTCAAGGATAAAAAAATTGTTCTTGAATAGTGTATAAGAATATTTGACTGCTGAATGATGTTATGAACGATGCAGTGAGTGACACAACACAAGCTGAATAGTAGCACTAACGCAGGTAACCAAAATACTTCGCGTTTTACAATGAACTATTAACCATCAACCATGAACCAAAAGCTATTTCGCAATCATACCCGAAATAATATTTATGCTTAACGCTACAATAATGGTATTGTAAACAAATGCAATAAAACCATGCAGTAATGCAAGCCTGCGTATAGTGCGGCCTGTTATGCTAACATCTGCTACCTGGAAGGTCATTCCTAATACAAATGAGAAATAGGCAAAATCTAAAAAGTCGGGGTGTTTCATGTCTCCAGGGAAATCCAGGCCGCCATGAGGCTCTTCACCAATCTCCAAATGTTGCCGCGAAGGGAATGTGTAGTATAAATGCGCGTAACGCAGTGTAAATACCGTGTGAATAAGCGTCCATGAACAGAATACCGAAAGCGTACTTAGTAAAATATGGTGGCTTAACCCTTTAGCGCTGGGTGCAGATTGCAGTAAAAGTATAATGGCAAACAGGCTTATAAATGCAGCACCAATTACAAATACAAATATCAGTAGCCGGGTATTATCTTCTTCGCTGGCAACAAAAGCTATTTCCTTTGGGTGCAGTATAAGTATGGTAGCCCAGATTATTATCAATGTGGTGCCAGCAAATGCTATCCACGACGCCATAAATGTGATAGGGAAGGGGTGATGCTCTCTAAAAATTAGCCACACAATTGCTGCCACGCCAAGAGAAATAATTATTCTTGACAGCCTGTTTCTTTTGTCGATAAACAACAGCAAATTTTTCATATACGCAAAGTAAGCCGTTTATTGGCTAACTAAAAGTAAACATCTTCTATTAAAAAATATTCAATGGATTCGCCATAATGCATGGTTATTGCAAGCACGTTAAACTGCAGGTATTTCCATTCAGGATGCTGGTATTGGTACTCCTCCGCCCCGTTTTTCATGCAATCCATTTTTTCCCTGCCAATACTTTCTTCGGGGTTACCAAACCTGTTGCTTTTGCGTGTTTTTACTTCAAAAATGTGCAGAAATTTGCCTTTGCTGGCTATAATATCAATTTCCCAGCGCTTAAAACGCCAGTTTCGTTCCAGTAACGTATATCCTTTTTGTACAAGGTACACGGCGGCCAATTCTTCGCCCTCGTCACCTGTACTTTTATTACTCGTCATTGCAGTATCTTGTGGTGGTTAAAAGTTGAAAAATGAGTTTTGAGCAAGATAAAATTTTTAAGTTAAAGGGCAAAGTGCAGCATTATGCGTGGGGTGGATATAATTTTATTACAAACTGGCTGGGCATTGAAAACACTGTACATAAGCCGCATGCCGAATTTTGGATGGGGGCGCACCCGTCAGCATCATCTGTGTTAATCGATGATGAAAATGAAATGGTATTATATGACGCTATTAAACAGCATCCGGTTAAATATATCGGGCAAAAAGTGCTTGACGCTTTTGGTGAGTTACCCTACCTGTTTAAAATACTGGATGTAAGGGATATGCTGAGTATACAGGTGCACCCATCGAAAGGGGAGGCCGTTAAAGGCTATGAAGCGGAAGAAGCGGCAGGTGTATTATTATCTGCTGCGCACCGTAATTATAAGGATAAAAACCATAAGCCAGAGGTAATGGTAGCGCTGAGCGAATTTTGGCTATTGCATGGCTTTTTAGAAAAGGAAGCTTTGGTGGAAGTATTGAGAACCGTGCCGGAGTTTGGGGGTATGGATGATGTATTTAATCTTGAAGGCTACAAAGGTTTATACCAGTATGTAATGGAAATGCCACAAGACGAGGTAAACAGCCTGTTGGCGCCACTTATAAAAAGAGAGGCAGAAGCCAGGGAGAAGGATCTAATAAACAAACATCAACCGGGCTGGTGGGTAAGCAAATTATACCCCCTGCGGGATGTTACGGGTGATATTGACCGGGGCGTATTCTCCATTTATTTTTTCAATATCGTAAAGGCGCTGCCGGGTGAAGCTATCTTCCAGGGTGAGGGCGTTCCGCACGCCTACCTGGAGGGCCAAAACGTGGAACTGATGGCTAACAGCGATAATGTGCTTCGGGGGGGATTAACTCCAAAGTATGTTGATGTGCCCGAGTTGCTGAAGCATACCATTTTTGAGGGTACCGTTGTAAATATAATGGGTGGAGAACAAAAAGGAGAGGGGGAAGCGATATATAACTGCCCCGTGCCTGATTTTGGCCTGGGCAAAATTGAGTTAATGGCGGGACAGAGGTTTGTAAGCGAAACTACTTCGTCAATGGAGATCATTGTGGTAATTGATGGTACTCTGCAGGTTGAGGGCGGCAATACGGTTAACGCCCGCAAAGGTGAAGCCGTAGCAATTTTACCCGGTGAAAATTATGTTGTTACAACACCTTTTAATGTGTTGGCATACAGGGCATTTGTACCTTAATGATAAGGATTATTTGCTTTTAACAGCATGGGGATAAATTTTATACATACCGCATTTGTATTTAACACTTATTTTTGCCGGAAGACACTAATTTACAGGTTATGAAAATGAACAGAAAAGATATTCTATTTTACGCGTTGCTAATTGCAGTTACTACGATCATAAAAATAATTTGCTCACCTAATTTAGCGCTCAGCGGTACAACAGGTATCATGGCTGTTGCGCTGTTTGCAGGCATGAATACCAACTACAAAAAGGCAAACTCATTTATACTGCCGTTATTAACCTTATTAATAACCAACACCATATTGCAGGTATTGTATGCTTTTAATATATTCCCCTTCAGTGGTTTTTACAAATGGCAGTTCGTCGAATACTCGCTGGTGATTCTTTTAACGAGCCTTGGTTTATTGTTCCGCAATACTAAAACTGCGGGTGTATTTATTTCTGCGGTTGCAGGCCCTACTGTCTTCTTTTTTATATCAAACTTCATAGTGTGGGCTGCATCATCAGGATTAACCGGCACCACTGGCTATACGCACGATTTTGCAGGCCTGGTTGACTGTTACACAAGGGCGTTGCCGTTTTACCGTAACAGCCTTATTTCAACAGTAGTGCTGCTGCCCGTTTTAATTATGGCATATCACTGGATAGTTAAAGGCAAGGCTGGATTGGCTTTGGCTGATTAAATTTTATTTTTGATTAGAACATTTTAAAATCCCTGGTAGTTTAACCGGGGATTTTTATTTTACCGGTACCGGTGAATGGAATCCTGATAATAGTAACCTATACCAATCGGACTTGAAAAATACATGCCCTTCTCCACAATCTCGTCGGCCCTTCTCCGCGAGGAGAAGGGGTTAGGGGATGAGGCGAATAAAAGGCAATTTTAAAGTCTAATTGGTATTATATATGATGCGGCAATAACGCTAACTGGTCATTCTTTTTACCCTTTTCTTTGTTGCTTTCCACAAGCCGCCATCTATTTGCAGGCGGCGATCCGTCGTCCAAACAAGGGCATTCGATTTTTTTACACAATGCAGTTTTCCAAAGCCTTTATTGCGGAGTTTCATGGCAAGAAAACCATCTTCGTTTGTGCCCGGCGGATGATTAAAGCTGTCGACTTCCAGCCCCTGCAGCCTGCGGAAGCCGGAGTTAAAACCATAAACATTTACGGCTTCTTCCCTGAACGTTTTGTTTATCCAGCGGCTAAACTCGGCTATATATTCGTAAAAAAAATAAGTAACACGTCCTGTACTGCCAATAGGTATAAACGAAAAACGGCCATAGGTGAGGGCTACATCGGTATCGTTTTTTGCAAGAGGCTTAATCATTTCTTCAATCCAGTCAGGCGGATAGATAGAGTCTGCATCGGCATTCAAAATATACTTACCCCTGGCTTCTTTTAATCCCCTGTTCCGTGCTGGCGTAATGCCTTGAGTTGTTTCCTTTATACAGTTTACTCCCGCTGCGGTTGCCAGTCTGTTTGTGGCATCTTTGCTGTTATTATCCACAACAATAATTTCAACCGAGCGGCTGGTAATATTATCGCTTATTGAGGACAAGGTTTGTATAATGCTCTCTTCTTCGTTGTAGGCAGGAATTACAACCGATACTTCGGGTTCTCCTTTCAGCAGCGCCTGCACACGCATCCTTACCTTCTCAATATTCGGCGCATCCGACGGTTTTAATTGCCAATGCTTTAAAATATTAGCAGGAATGGATACTGTTCTCATGCAGTGATTGTTTGGTGGTTATACATTTTCCTTTTGAAACAAAGCAGGAATAGTTTTTAATATCAGCCTTATATCATTCATAAAGCTGTGATTTTTGGCATAAGTGTTATCAAGCATAAGCCTTTCTTCTTCACTCATTTCACCTTTACTCCCTCTTTTTTCTACCTGCCACAAACCGGTAATGCCTGCAGGTGCCATAAAGCGCAACGCGTATTTATCGGTTGTAAGTTTTTCTGCTTCATACAGGGGCAGCGGGCGGTTGCCTACAATGCTCATATCACCTATAAGCACATTTACCAACTGCGGTAATTCATCTATGCTGGTGTTACGCAATACCTTGCCTACTTTGGTTATGCGAGGGTCATCTTTTATTTTAAAGAATGCGGAACCGCCCTTTTTCTGGCCTGATAAATTGTATTGTTTTTCGCACCACTTGTTATTGTCGGCGTATAATGGAAATTGGCATTGGGTGCCTTTTTTTATACAATCGTCGCATAACGCAACATCTGAAGAGCTACCAGCCGCAACTGCTGCTTCACCTGCTCCTGCAGCCGCATATTGATTCAAGTGTTTTAAATCTTTTAACCGTTGGTCTGCATTAACGTACATTGACCTGAACTTATAAAATTTAAATACTTTATAACCTGTGCCAACACGGAGTGAATAATAAAATATCGGCCCTTTTGATTCAAGTTTAAGCAGCAGTATGACAATTAAGATGAGAGGGGACAAAAGCAACAACGCCAGACCTGCAAAAAAAACATCAAATACCCGTTTTATAAAAGGAGTTTTGTAATGTTTTTCTTCCTGCTTTACAAGCTTTATGGCCATTTCTTTACCGCGGGTAAGCAAAAAATTTATGCGGGTATCAAGTTCGGCAGCCTTAAGCGGGGTTTTGAAAATATCGGTAATGCCTGAATGTATACCTTTTTCCATTACATGCTGCTGAACGTCATTATCAATAATTACAAAAAAAGGTACCCTGATGTTTTTTTTGTTATATAAAGTTTCGGATAAGCTTATACCATTAGGGCCAAGTATATCCCCCTGCGACACTATAGCTGCTACCTGCAGCTTTTCTTTTTCCCAGGCATTTGAAAGTTCAATGCCATTGGCGAATGAACGGCATTTATTACCGCCAAAATCGATCGATTGCAGTATGTCGGTGCACGGTTTATCAACGCTAACCAATGCAATAATACCGGTTGTATTTTCGAGAGAAGAAGATGCCATATAAAAAATTTTACGGCTAAACGGTTTTACCAAAACGCCTGAGTATAACATTTAAACGGGCAAATAACTCGGCGGGGTTAAAAGGTTTTACAACATAATCATCAGCACCTGCATTAAGGCATTTAATCCTTTTTTCGGTGCTGTCTTCACCGGAAAGTATCATCACAGGGATTGATTTAAAAAAACCGGAAGCCTTTATTTGCTCAAGCAGCTCCAGCCCGCTTAGCTTTGGCGTATTTAGATCTGTAATAATAATGTCAGGTATATTGCCTTCCTGTAAGTATTTAAGGGCGTCCATTCCGTTATCAAAAGCGTTGATCTTAAATTTGCTTTCCAGGTAGTGATTTAGTATCGAACGCATGTACCTGTCATCCTCAACGATTATAATGTTGTAAACGGGACTGGTTTTTTGCTCCATTGGATAAATTAGATTTAATACAAAAGTAAAGCCGCTGAAAGTTAAACGATGTTCTTAACCCAAATATAATCAATTGGGTTAAAAAACAATAAATACATTAAAATGAATTTATGGTTGAATAACTATACGCTGAGAACCCAAATAAAACCACCACCGCCTGCCCGGCGCGGGGTTAAGCCAGAACAACTATAATTTGCCAAGCCGGTTAACGCGGTTGATATTTTATTTTGCCCTTAAAAAAACATTAATCACAACAACAGGCATTCTATTCATACACAATTCTCTTAATATAAAAGCAGCGCGTGTCAATTACCGGTAATGTGGTGCTTTTTACCACGATGCCTTTTTTATCTGCCAGTTTGCGGGATGTGCCATCACTGGTAGTAATATCAAGCGGCAACGGCATGTCAATATTGTCAAGCTTTATAGTGTATGTGTTATAAGCAGTTTGCTGCACATGTATGTCAAGCTTATCTGTAGTGTACAGGTAAAGATGAAATAAAGGCCCCATATCGCTGCCATAAGCGTTGCTGAAAAGCTGCTGCACATCATCAGTTGATACAAGATGATTATAGGTGTACATAGTATCCGTAGCCAGCTTTTTAAGTGTTGGAAAAAAAACGGCATCGCCCATAATATACCTTAAGGTATGCATAAAAAATGCCCCCTTGCTGTAAATATCGTCGTGGTACGCTGTTTCTTCATCAATATCCTTTCCCATTACAACGGGCTTTTCATTTTTTATCCGCGCAACACTTTTTTGAAAAATAGCTTCGTAAGCATCTTCTCCTTCCAGGTCGCGCGTATATAATGCATCACCAAAACTGCCTATACCTTCATGTATCCAGTAATCGGCCCAATCTTTAACAGTAACTTTATTGCCCCACCATTCGTGCCCAAACTCGTGGTTCATCAGCCAGTCAAAATCCTTCCCGCCAATTTTTGTGTACCTGAATTTATTGCCATAGGCATTCATAGTTTGGTGCTCCATACCCAGGTGTGATGTTTCAACAAGACCAATTTTTTCTTTGGCCCACGGATATTCGCCAAAATATTTTTCTTTAATACGTGCTTCCATCTCCAGCAGGTCAAGGTGGTGTTCTGCTTTGGCGCTGTCAATTTTCAATACATAGAATTCTATTGGTATTTTGTTTCCGTCAATACTCGTGTAGGTGCGTTTAACAACCGTGTAATCACCAATGTTGAAGATTATGCTGTAATTGCTTATAGTGTAGTTGGTTTTCCAAAAATAAGTGCTCAGGTGCTTTTTAGTGGTTACACTTTGCAGCATACCCGGGCCGGCAACCACCAGGCCTTCTGGTACCGTTATCATCATATCCACGCCTTTATCGGGTTCGTCTGAAGGATGGTCTTTACAAGGAAAATAAATTTTACCTCCTGTGCCTTCAGCCGTAATGGCAACCCAGGGATGGCCTGCGGAATCAGTTGTAAACGAAAAGCCATCTTCCCATGGCGGCCTTTTGGCAATTACCGGGTGACCGCCATATTGTACCTTAACAAGCGTATTGCCTTGCGCAAATGGTTGTGTTGATGTAACGTGCAGCAAATGCTCAGCGTGTGTAAAAGTTGCAGGTTTATTATTTACCCAAACTTTATCCACCTTAAGTGTATCCATTAAATCAAAAAGTATATCGTTTGCGGGTTGTTTTAAAATAAGGCTTATTTCAGTATAGCCGCTGATGCTGCGGTCAGGAATATTAACAGACAGCGCTATGGTATAATGCTGAATATCCATATTCGCCTGCTCAGGCTTTAATTTCCCTCCATATAAAACTGGTTGTGCCAATAAAACAAAAGGGCACAAAATGATCAGGATAAATAATAGCCGCATACCGGGATGTTTGAGCGCTGAATATAGAAAACCTGCAAGAATTTGCAATATTTTTTATGTGTAAGGTAAATGTATGCCTGTTATATATACAAGCGTTAAGCTGAACCATGCACTAAAGAGTTGCGCGGTTATTTATTAAAAAGCGCCCTTCATAATGCAGACCATCAGTTCTTTACAGTAAACGCTAATAACACATTGCCGGGCTTTTCGCCAAACTGTGCATAGCCAGAATTTACAAACAACATTCCGTTTACCATTACTGGAGCAGGAGAATCTATGCTTCCACCACTGCCTTCAATACCATCAGCAGTTGTATATTTTTGTATTGTATTGTAATCCCATAAAATATGGCCGTCTCCTGCGTCATAAGCGCGTATATGCCCATCGTTACTGCCCGCAAATACAATACCGGGTATTACTGCGGGTGCAGCGGAATTAGCGCCAAGATAAGCCTGGTTGCCCGGCACTTTCGGCGATGGTGTATACCATTCAATTTTACCACTAACAACATCAAGGGCATAAATGCCCGGTGATGCTTTTATTGCAGGGCTATCCGGGTTAAGCGCAAATATATTATCTGCGTTAGCTGCATAAACATTTTTACCGTCTGTAGCCATGCCCCAATGTATACCGCCAAGCATACCGCCCTTGCCAACACGTGTTTGCCACAGCAACTTACCGTCTTGTGGGTTCAGCGCATACACTATACCTGCTTTTTGACCTGCCAATAACCTTTGTACACCATCGGCGCCTGTTACCAAAATAGGCGCCATGCCAAAATCAAGGTCCCTGCCTTTATAGCCAGGACAGTTTACAATTAATGGGCAGGCAATGTTCCAGGCATCTTCCCGCGTAGCCTGGAATGTCCAAACTGTTTTGCCTGTATTTAAATCTATGGCTTGTAATGCATCGCTTGTGTTGGTGGTAGGTAAAGTGTAATTTTCACCTGTACCAATATATACAAGGTTTCTTTTAGTATCAATAGTTGGGCTGCACCAAACTGGTGCACCTGATGGTCCGTAAAAAGGTTTGCCGTTCCTTTTTTTACCTTGTGCTGTAGCCTTTGGCACAACCCTGTTATACCAAATAATTTCGCCTGTTTTGGCATTCAATGCAGCCACCCCACCCGATGAAGTACAACAGTTATAAGTGCTGTCAGCAGCAACAGCAACTTCCACTGAACTTATCGGTACTATTACCTTTCCACCATAAACAGCCAGCGTGCCTGTATTCATAGCCAGCGGGTCAACACCTGCACGCGTGCTCCATAAAATTTTACCTGTTTTAACGTCAACGGCATAAACAAATGTACTGCCATCAGCAAAGTAGGCGGTATAGGTATTGCCTTCTTTCGCCACCACAATGCTGCTTCTTATACCATTTGCTGCAGTTATGTGCCAGCCAATTTTACCTGTTTGCCTGTTTAATGCATACACTTCCCCGGAGCCGCTGCCTACTATAAGCCAGTTGCCTGCAATTGCGGGCTTGCTGCGTATTTCACTTTCATCGGGAAATGCAAATGCCCACTTAAGCTTTAGTGAGTCGACATTTTCAGGGGTTATGCCAGCCTGCTCAGCGGTCCTGAAATTTGTGCCCTCAAGATTGCTACCCCAGCCCGAATAATTAAAGCGCATATCATTGCCCGTAAAAGCAAAATTTGTATAAGCGTCTTTTGGCAACACAATTTTTTTAAGCAGCTTGTGGGTAATATATTCTGATACTGCTTCGCGCTGATCTTCAGTAAGCCCTTTTGCCTGCTGGCGCATTTTGCCATTATCCAACACGTTAAGTATAGCACGTGGTGCAGCCGTTGCAAGAGTTTGCAGCGCAGGTGCTTTAGGAAAAGCCGGGTTGCCATGACAAGCTTTGCAAGTGTTTAAAAACACCTGTTTACCTTTAGCCATAATAGCCGTTGAATCGGGCTTAGAGACCGAAGGGTTGCTTTTGTTTGTGCTTGCTTGTTGAGCGTTACTATAAATAATTGCTGTAAAAAATATTGATGACAAAATAAATCTGCTGAAGGGGCGTAACATATAGTGTAGCTTTTGGAATGATAAAAATACGTATTGAATAAATATATAGTAAAAGAGTTTTTAAAGCATGTTAAACACCGTGTTGTGAAACGAAAAGAAGAAGGAGTTGTTGCAATGCATCCGTTAACAACGTGGTAACCTGCTTATATAATGATGATAATGTAATTGCCCTAAACTCAGTCAATATAAGCGGTTTTTAGGCTGCAGTTTGAAACCACTTGCCAAATACATTAATTTAGTAAACTGGTAGAAACTGTTATATTGAAATTTTTACAGGTATCATCGCGTAATTAAATGTATGAGAATAAGATTTCTTGTTATAGGTATGATCATTTGTGCGACAGCTGCTGCGCAACAATCTTTTAATGATAGTATAAGTTTTGCGAGAAATAACCTGAAACAAAAAGATATGGTTGGGCTTGGCAGTTTTGCTATGGCGAATATTGCAACTGGTTTTGTGCTTGCCAATAACACGCATGGCGAAGCAAAATATTTTTGGAGAATGAATGCTTACTGGAATTTTTTTAACCTTGGTATTGCCGGCATGGGTTATTTAGGTGCACGGAAAGACCTTTTGAAAAAATATTCGTTCTCGGAAAACTACACTGAACAACAAAAGATAGAGAAAATATACGTATTTAACGCGGGGCTTGATGCAGCCTATATTGCCACAGGCATATTATTAAGGCAAAAGGGAAAGCTTGAAACTGATATTGATAAACGCGACAAGCTGAAAGGTTTTGGAACGAGCATCATCGCACAAGGCGGTTTGCTGGGGATAATGGATCTGACAATGATAATGCTACATCATAAAAATACAATAAGGATGGGCGATAAGCTTCATCAAATTGAATTAAGCGCAGCCCCAGGTGTTTTTGCGCTGGCCTATAAGTTCTGATGGAATAGTTTGTTTATTTGTATAATTCATCATACAAAAAATCCGCTGCAAATTGCCCGGCCTGCAGCCACCGCTGTTTGGTGGCAGCGCTTGAAAAAAATGGGTTAAAATGCTTCTGTAATTCGTGGGCATAACCTTCAAATATTTTAAGGCGGTTGGGTATGTTCAATTCATCAGCCTGCTCATGTATACTAAGGCTGCCATAAAAGGACGAATTGGTTTTACCGACAGGTACTGTGTGATCGTTCCTTCCATGCACGCTTACAATGGGAACATGCCCATTTTTAAGCCACCCTATTTTAAATAGTGCACCCCAAAAATTTATTACTGCGGCAACTTTGTTGATATTGTGTTTATCGGAATTTGGTGTTTTATCGGTACTGTCTGCAAGTAACGCTAACTCAGCATTGCTGCTGTATACGGCCTGCAGGGCAATAATAGCCCCAGCGGAGTTGCCGCCAAGTATTATGCGGTTGGTGTCAATTTCATATTTTTCGCTGTTTTGTTTAAAAAACGCAATGGCCTTGTCTGCGTCCTGCACAGCATCGTAGCACCCGTTTATCAGCGCTTTTACATTGGTCAAAGTATTCTTCCTGCTTAACCTGTAATTTATGGAGGCGCATGCATACCCCCTTTGCGCAAAACTTTTGCAAAGCATCGCTATCCCTTTTGCTGATTTGGAACCAAACTTAAAACCACCACCGTGCATCCAGATTATCAGCGGCCTTTTGCTGGTGATTGGATCACCTGCCGGCTGGTACAGGTCAAAAAAATAATATTTTGGTTTAACACCTGCGGGTATATTATCTGCGTACGATAAATTCTTTTCAATCATTATATTTGAAAAAACAATGTCTTTATACCTAATGTGGCTTGCGGGCTGCGTGTAACTGCATAGCGCTACGAAGAAGAATACTATAGTGAAGGTTGTTTTTGGCATGAACATAAGTTATGAAGAAACATACGAAACAAGTACATAACCAGATGGTTGTAATTTATAAAACTTTACTAATACATGGTTGAGGGCGCAGGAATTGACCTTATTGAAGTGGAGCGGGTTGCCTTTAACATTGAAAAAGGGGCCGGGTTTAAGGAAATGATATTTTCTGTTAATGAGACAGCCTATTGCGAGTCAAAAGCAAACAAATACGAACACTATGCGGCACGCTTTGCCGCGAAAGAGGCTTTTTTTAAAGCTTTAGGAACCGGTTGGCAGGAAGGAACACAGTTTAATGAAGTTGAAATAACAAACTCAATAACCGGCAAGCCGGAATTGGTGCTGCTGGGTAACACCCGTGAAACACTTAAGTATTTGGGAATAACCAGAATTTTGGTTTCTTTGTCGCACCTTAAAACAATGGCCTGCGCTGTTGTTATTATAGAAAAATAGCCTATGAGTTTACATGATATAACCTTTCAGCCGGTAGCCGCATTAAAAAAATTGCAGGAAGAGAAATTGCAACAGCTTTTGGCCTACGTTAGCCATAGCTCACCATTTTACAAAAAACTTTTCAGCACTCATAATATTAATGTATCGTCTGTTAAAACCATTGAAGACCTGCGGTTATTGCCAACAACAACCAAAGAAGATCTGCAACTGCACAATGACGATTTTATATGCGTACCCGCTGAAAAAATAATCGAATACACATCCACCTCCGGAACGTTAGGCAGCCCGGTAACAATTGCCCTTACTGAAAGCGACCTGGACAGGCTGGCTTATAACGAAT
>JABDGS010000102.1 GCA_013285915.1 Bacteroidota bacterium | reverse complement strand
ATGAAAACCGGAATATCGTTAAGATGTATGAGTACAATATAGTGTCTAATAAAACTGCGGGGTGCCCCGTTCAATACAGCAACCGTGCCTTGTCAGAAGTTTTTACAAAACAGGGGTGTGCGGCGGGGTATGTTGGGTCTAATGTTACTTTTTCGGTAGGGGCAGGGTTGTTTACATCTGCAACAAGCCAATACGACGCAGATATCAAAGCAGAGGCATATTTAGCTGCAAACGGCCAGGCTGCGGCTAACAGTGCTGCGTGTTTGGTGTTATACTATAATGCTGCCCAATCTGTTCCATTTACTACACATAGTTGCGCCGTAGGCCAGGTACCGGGAACAGTAACTTATACAGTGGCTGCAGGTACTTACGTTTCTACTGTTAGCCAGGCCGACGCTGATCAAATGGCTACCGATGATGTAAATGCCAACGGACAGTCTTATGCCAATTCAAACGCCCATAAAGTTTGTACAGTAGACCATACCCCTGACTGGGAGGCAGATTATCCTGCACAAACCCAATGTCAAGCTGTGGGTGGGTTAAATACCGGTCATATATTGGTTCAAATGACCGATGTAAATCCCAATAGTTCTACATATAACAACATACAGTTGCTTGATGGGGGCTTTAATACATCCGCCTGCCCTGTCTCCCTTATGTTTTCAGGTGCAGCTCCAAATCTTACTACTGTTGGCTACTCTTCAAAAACGGGCAGCGGTTATATCACGGGTACTGCCGGGGCAGTAGTTAAGGTTACCATTACCCTTAACAGCAGTGATGCTGGTGCTACTCTTACCGGCAGTGTGTGGGGCTCGTCTGTTAATCTGTCTGGCTCGGGTAATCATTCAAATACTTATAATGTTACCATTCCTGACAGTGGTTATGTTTCATGGTCGCTTACGTTAACTGGTACATTAGGCTCACCCGGCTATATCAGTTCTAATATAAGCCTGAGTTATTAACACCTGAATAGAATGAAAAGAATTATTACTGTAAGAATAGAAAAAATTGAAAATTATGAAAAGGGCAACCCTAATTAAACCTTCTTTTCTTATTTATTTAATGCTGCAAATATGCGTGCAACATGTGGTTGCGCAGTGGAATGGCAGTTTTGCCATTGCGCCCCTCAGTAATAATTATGCTTTTGCGTTAAATCAATTACCCGGGCAGATAAAGGTTTTATACCCTGCAACCTATAATACCAGCGCGGTTATACATTACCAATGGTACACCAGCCCGACAATTTTGCCAGACGCGAACTTTTTACCCATTAGCGGGGCAACACAGGATAATTATACGCCTGGTGCTGTTACCCAAACCACTTTCTATAAATTAAAAGCCACTGACCAGTATGGAAGTTACACTTTCTCTAATACGGTTAAAATCCAGCTTGTATCAGTTAATTACGAAAACCAAAACTATATA
Source organism: Bacteroidota bacterium (assembly GCA_013285915.1). GTDB lineage: Bacteria > Bacteroidota > Bacteroidia > Chitinophagales > Chitinophagaceae > JABDFW01. The sequence goes on along the minus strand of JABDGS010000102.1, from coordinate 12,898 downwards.
CGGGAGCATGATGTTTTAACGCCCGGTGCAACAACATGGCAGGCGGTTGATATAATGCCCGTTACCCAAAACCTGCAGTTGAACGCGGATGGGTTGCCTGTAACACAAAAAAAGCAGACAACTACGTATGTGGATGGCCTGGGCAGGTCTGTAGAGCAGGTAGCAAGGGAGGCGGCCACACCACCCGCAGGTAACACATTATGGGGTGATGTGGTAAGTTATTTTGCTTATGATATTTATGGCCGGCAGCCTAAAAAATACTTACCTTATACCATTCAGTATACATCCGCTGCAGGTACAGAAAGCGGTAAGTATAAAGCTGCAGCATCAACTGACCAGGCCCAATATTATAATAACCTATTTGGCGATGCTTACCCGTATGCAACTATAACATTTGAGAACAATCCTTTAAACAGGATGTCAAAACTAAAAGAGCCCGGTTCAGCCTGGTTAAATACGGTTTCTTCGGGTATTTATGATGTTAATGACGGCACAGCTACTGATGAGGTTAAAATTTTTAGCATTGGGTATAACAGTGGTGATGTTCCATCCATATTAGGTACCTATTCTGCTAATACGTTGTATAAAAGAACATATACAGATGAAAATAATCATAAGGTAATAGAGTATACCAACAGCCTTGGGCAGCTTATACTGTCTAAAACCGAGATTTCCACAACGCATAGCACAGCTTATTCTGGGTGGATTTGTGTTTACAGTATATATGATGACTTTGGGTTATTGCGTTACCGGATACAGCCAGAAGCTATTAAATATTTCGACACCAACGGCTGGGATTTTACTACAACGGCAGGACAAAATATTTTAAATGAAATGTGCTTTAGGTATGAGTATGATGCTAAAGGCAGAAATATATTAAAAAAAGCACCGGGTGCGCAGCCGCTGCAAATGTTATATGATAGCCGCGACAGGCTTGTTTTTATGCAGGACGGCAACCAGGCTCTTAAATCGCCCGGGGAATGGACAATAAACCTGTATGATGAATTAGACCGGGTTACACTTACTGCGCTTTATCATACTACCGAAACTGTGCCCCAATTACAAACAGATATAAATAATGCCGTCAGCAATACAACCACTACTATTACTAGTGGTACACCGGCAACCCTGACATTAACCAGCAGGGATGTATCAATAAATCTTTATGCCGCCCAAAGCAATATTACTTTTAACCCTGGCTTTGCAAGCGGCACCAGTGATAATTTTACTGCGCAAATAGACGCCTCCGTTACAACAGGTACTGTTAGCATTTTAAACAACCCTGTATCAGCAGGTAATCTTAATGACGCAGGTGTAACCACTATTTTAAAATACCTGTTTTATGATGATTATACATACGCCAGTGCCAAAACGTTTGATAATGCCTATGATAACACCAGTGCTTACGGCACCAGTGATCCAAATCTAATAGCCATAACCTCAAGCAAACGTACTTTAAGCTACTCCACCGGCAGCAAAGTTCGCGTACTTGGAACGAATACATTTCTTGTTTCTACAGAATATTATGATGAAAAGGGTAGATCTGCGCAAACTTTAGAAGACAACATAAAGCAGGGCTTTGATGTTACAACCGTTCAATATCATTTTGATGGCCGTGTTCTAAGCACACATACAAAGCATACAACGTCTGGCTCAGGGTATTCGGCTTTTGGCATTCTCACTAAAAATGTTTTTGATATAATAGGCAGGGTTAGCAGTATTCAAAAAAAATATGGCTCCAATGCTTTTAAAACGGTCTCATCCTACGACATGGATGACATGGGTCGTTTGAAAACAAAACACCTAAGCCCGGGCTTTTCAAATGGCAATGACCTTGAATCATTGAGTTACACTTACAATATTCATGATCAAATTACAGGCATCAATAAAGACTACGCTCTTAAAGCAGGTACCTATGATAAATGGAGCCACTTTTTTGGGTTGTATATGGGCTATGATAATAGCGACGGTGTTTTTAATGCAGGGCAGCTTGACGGGCATATTACTGGCTTACTATGGAATACGCAGGGTGACGATGCGCAGCGAAAATATGATTACACGTACGATTTTGCAGGGCGTTTAACCAGCGCGGTTTTTAAAGAAAAGGCAACAACGGCAAGTGCGTGGGACAACAGTAAAATGGATTTTTCTGTTACAGGTACCGGCGGTGCTTCAAGCAAAATCGGGTATGACTTAAATGGAAACCTGTTAAACATGTTGCAACGCGGGGTAATACCCGGTAATGCTGCACCTGTTGATATTGATAAACTCACCTATACCTACTCGGCCAACAGTAACAGGCTGCTAAAAGTAAAAGACGGTACTGCACAAACATCTACTAATGGGCTATCGGGTGACTTTACAGATGGCACCAACGGTGCCAATAATGATTATATATACGATGCGAATGGCAACGTTGTAACTGACCTGAACAAAAATGCTAAAGATCTCGGCGGCGTTGCCGGCAACGGTATTAGTTATAATTTTTTAGATAAGCCCGAACAAATACGCTTAAGCGGTAAGGGCACGGTTAAAATTGTTTACGATGCGGATGGCACCAAACTGCAAAAAATATTTACGCCCGAAAATGGTACTGCCACCGTTACAACCACCTATATTAATGAGTTTGTTTACATACAAAATGATGTAAAGTATATAAATTTTGAGGAAGGGCGCTTAAGGGTTATACAACCTGTAAGCCAGGGCAATGGTTACGATGCTTTGGTAATAGATGGTAGCAATGTTAGCCTGCCAAACAGCCTGGAAGGTGTGTATGATTATTTTATACGCGATTACCAGGGTAATGTGCGGATGATATTAACGGAAGAGACGCATAACGGCAGCAACCAGTGCACCATGGAGACAAGCCGGGCGTCAACTGAAGATGCCATCTTCCAGGGTAGTGCCAACGAGGTTGAGAATACCCGGTTTGCTGTGTCCTCCATACCCGGGCAATCAACAGGCAATGGCTGGCAAAACCCGGCAATTGCAAACCAGGTAAGCCGCCTTGGCAATTTAGCAAGCAGCAAAACAGGCCCCAATGTACTATTAAGGGTAATGGCTGGCGACCAACTTACTGCAACTACTTTATATTATTTTCAAAATGCTGTAACTAATACAAGCCGAACCACCTCATTGCCACAGGATGTGTTAAACGCCCTTATAAGTGCCATTGGCGGAAGTAATCAAACCAATACTTTGGTTAAAGGCGCATCCGGAAATATATCAACTCAGTTGGGGGGCTCTGCCCCGTTTAACAGCATTATTGAGCCTGATGCCACTAATATAACGGGCAACAATCCCAAAGCATACCTAACCGTTTTGTTTTTTGATGAACGGTTTAACCTGGTAAGCGATGGTACAACTTTTTTGCGTGTGCCTGTAAACCAGGCAGGCAACAGTTATGCTAATCTTACCTTATCTAATATCAAGGCACCGAAAAATGGCTACGCTTATGTTTATTTAAGCAACGAAAGTGATGAGCCTGTGTACTTTGATAATTTTAATGTATCGCTTAACCGCGGCCGGATAATTGAAGAAGACCATTACTATGCTTTCGGGCTAAAAATTGCAGCTATAAGCAGTGTTAAAGCACCCGATATCAATGAGGGCAATATCAATAATAAAAACCTGTATAATGATAAGGAACTGATTGATGAAGCCGACCTGGATTGGTATGATTACGGTTTTAGAAATTATGACCCGCAAATTGGAAGGTTTCTTCAATTGGATCCATTAACTGACTATTACCCTGAATTGACTCCATACCAGTATGCAAGTGACGAGCCCATCGCCAATATAGATTTAGATGGCTTAGAGGGCCAATTGGCCAATGTGACGGTTTATGCTACTACGAAAGTAGCGTCAAAGGGTGGAGGTTGGTTTAGCAAATTAGTTGATGTGGCTACGGACTTCATACCTTTTGTAGGTGGAGCTAAAGAAATTATAAAAGGTATAAAAGAAGGAGATTGGTTGGCAGTAGCCGAAGGCGCGGTAAGTATAGCATTAGATGCCGTTTCGCTCGGGAATGCCAGTATCGCAAAAGGCTTAGCTAAGGCTGCTGTGAAGGAAGTTGCGGAAGTTGCTGGCAGGGAGGCCGTTGAACAGGTAGGTAAATCAACATTAAAAAAGACAATTGAAAAAATAGCAGCGAAAGTAGGAGTAAAAGCTGTTAAAGAAGTCATCAAAAAGGTTATTAATCGAGGTGCTGGAGAAGGAGAAGTTTCAAAAAGCCCGGGACCAAAGAAGTATGAAGGTGGTGGCTGTTTTATTGCTGGGACTAAAGTACTAACCAAAAACGGGTTGCTGAATATTGAAGATATTAGAGTTGGCGATAGTGTATGGGCATATTCGGACAGCTTGCACAAGGAAAAATTGCAGAGGGTATATATCACAGTCGTTAGAAATACGCAGCGGCTATATTACATAAATGTTGAATCAGTACAAATTGTTACAACAAAGGAACATCCTTTTTTTGTAAATGGACAATGGGTTGAGGCTCGAAATTTAAAAGCAAATGATACCCTTACAATTTTCGGGATTAGTAAAAAAGTAATTAAGGCCATTAGTTATAAGGACACTACAGCTAAAGTATATAATTTTGGAGTGGAAAATTTCAGGAGTTATTACGTATCTAGTTTGTCTATACTAGTTCATAATACCACAAATAATTGTTTTACGCCTGATCAACAGGCATTGACGAGTTTGATTGATGAGCAACTTCGGACGAACGAGTCACGGACTGGTAAAAAATCCTTGACGAATGGACAAGCTGATGATGCATTAACCATGGCCCAAGACGCAAATAAAAACGCAACACGGCAATTAGAAGTGCGTGATGATAGGTTTTCGAAAGGCAAAAATAGCCCCCCCGGTCACACTAAACATGAGGGTTCCAATGGTCACGTACACGTCGGGAATGCAGGGAAAGGTCATATTCCGGTGGATAATTAAATTAAAAATAATTTTATGGGAGGGTTACTGGTAATTACGGGTAAACTAGAGCCAGGCAAAAATAATTATTATGGATTTGATGGTGGTTTCGGCATTGAATTATGGAAAAATCTGGACAAATGGAATGCTGAAAACCCGGGTGCTACTATTATTATTGAAGATGACTTTTGCAATTTGTCTTATTTAAAGGATGTAAAAAAGTATTTTATTGCGCAAAAAGCAATTGAAACTGCAGCAGATTATCTTTATTTAATTTACGTTAATGAAGACTATCTAGAGAATATTGAAATAGTCGATTTTATTTTTATCGGTTATGATTGTGGATACTTGAGAGGGAATGGTTTCTCATTACTTTTTTCAAGTATTTCAAATGAACTTTTATTGCCTGTGATAAATAAAAACATAGAACCTTTTAAAGCTAATCTAAATAACTATAATTTATTTGGCAAATTAGAAGATGTTTCAGCTTATGAAAAAGCTAGAGCAAAATCAATTTTGCGAAATGATATAGATCATATTGAAACGGCATTTTCTGATTTTTCAATTGTGGGCATTTACTTGTTTAATTGTTAATATTTTATGTTTTGTTTCATATGATTTGACAAAAGCTGACAGGAGGGTTTACCCAACTGAAGACATTCTTATCGTCTCTTTGATATAAATCAAAATGAAGCTTTATAAAGTGTTAATCCACATGTAATTGACTCATTCTAAAACCATAATAACGTCAATCATTCAAATTGAAAATGTTCTTATGTTTTTCAAGCCAAGACTTAATATGAATATTGAAACAAAGCATTATAAGCGGTTAATATGCTTGGGGCTTTTTGTAATTAATCTGTCCTCATGCGATAAAAAACATCACCACACCCCCGCCGATAAGAAATACACTTTTTCATTGCACCTGCAGGCCGGCCAAAAATTTTACATAAGGTGCAAAAATCAAACGCAACTTGAAATAACTTCCGGTGATAAAAACGTTAAAGAAGACAATTCGGTTTTTACAGGTTTGCGGTACGATGTTGTTAAAGACAGCGGGGCTTTTTTTATAATTAAAGTTACTTATGATAGCATACACACCGTGTTAAATAAAAATGGCACCGAAACAGAGATTGACGCCGCTAACGGCCTAAACTCACTAAACCCGGTTGAGCGCATGCTCGCTCTCATAAAACAAAAGCCAATATTTATATATATTAACCCCAGGGGTGTTGTTACAAAAATTGCCGGTCTGAACGAAATGCTTGATGCAGTTGTATCCGCATCGGGAATGACCGATAAAAACGCTGTTCAGCAATTACAGGCCCAGTTAAGAGGCATGCTTGACGAAAATTTTCTAAGAAAGAATATAGCCACCGGCGCAAACCTGGCACCGGATTCAGCAATTTATGCAGGCGATAGCTGGACCGGCGCGGCCTCACAGGCCAATGCGCTTGGTTTAAAACTGGTGTCAACTTATACATTAAGTGACATTAACGGGCAGACCGCAGGTATTAATGCCGAATCAAGTTTTAAAACCGGCGACACAACGCTCACCATTTTGGGTAACCCTCTTCCGGTCAACCTTGAAGCAACCGGGAAAAGTGCTTTTAAAATCGACCTTGCAACGGGTATGCTCAGGGAAGCAAAAGAAAGTACAACAGTTAAGGGTATGATCACTGTGGGAGGAAAAGAACTCCCGTTAAAAAGCAATACCCAGAAGGAAATTACCGTAAGAAAATTGTAGCTTAACCGGGAAGCCGCCCGCTCATTTATAAAAGCCCACCTCACAAATTAATTGAAAGCGCTTTTGCCTGAAAAATTATAAATCATTGTCTTCTTTTGCCTGCTTTACCTTCTTTCTTGCGTCCCTGGCTTTTTTAGCACCGTAGCCTATGCCGGCGGCTACCAGCAGGCTTATGCCTCCGTCTATCGGCGCTCCGCCTGGGTCGCCGCCCAGCCCTGACTGCGCTAACAGCCCTGCACAAGGCAGTACCAGTAATATGCAAGTAATCATCAGCAGTTTTGTTGTGTTAGTTGTTTTCATCTTGTTGTGGTTTTATTTTGTTTGTTTTTGATTGTTTTGGCTTTTGTCCTACTGCACGGCTGCCTCTTGTTTCCATTCATTGCCGTTGCTGTCTATTATCACCAGCCGGTATATGCCGGCTGCTAATGCCTCCGGCAGGTTTATAGCCTGGGTGGTGCTTATACCATCCAACTGCACGGTTTTTTGTATTACTTGTTTGCCTTCGGCGGTGTAAAGCATCATCGTGTATTTGCCTGCGGCGAAGTTGGTTAACAGCATGTGTAATTGCCTGCCTTTTTCCACAGGGTTTGGATAGATGCTCAGGCTGGCTGTACCTTTTTGCAGCTTCACTATTACCGTGTTGCTGTAGCTTGCTGTGCCATCGCTGTTTTGCAGCCTTATGCGGTAATAATTATCGCCTTCTTTTGGTGCATTGTCCGTGGCATTGTATGTTTCTGTTTTGCCTGTGTTGCGCGGCTGCACTTCTGCGCCTAACTGCCGGAATATTTGCCCATCTGCTGATTTTTCTGCCTGGTACGCCCGTATGCCCTGCTCTGTAGCTGTTTGCCATTCTACTTTTACGCTCTTATCATCCTGCCATGCTTTTAGTTTTGTAACAACCGTAGCAAGGGCCCCTTCTTTAGCAAATACTACTACAAACCTGCTTTGGGCGTAGCTGCCTTTATCTCCGTTAGTGGTAAAGCTTATGGTAGTTGCCTGTGTTAAGCTTACATCAGTATAAGCGTGCATGTAGCTGTCGTACAAATAAGCCTGTAGCGTGCCTGCTGCTATGTTCTCCGGCCTGAACGTAAATTGGTAGCCTGTACCGGCTTTCATGGCATATACAGCTAAGTATATACTGTCTTTTTCCTGTGGCAGTGGCATTCTTTCTATGCCAAGGTAGCTGGTATCCACCCTTACGCTTAGGTTTTCATCATAGTTAAACAGCTTCGCCCCATCATCTTCCCGCCCTTTGCTGTACATATCCCCAAACTTCAGCAGAATCCCATCCACCCCTGTCATAGCCCCATTTATGCTCCTGCGTAAGCTTACCCTTAGCAGTTGGCTTGTGGCATTGCCTGCCGGCGGTGCAAAGAATACCCCGTTAGTATTCTGGTTTATACCGGCTTTATCGCTCTCCATTATGGTGATGGATTGTGTGCCGCCTGTTGCCTGTACGATAAATGCCTGCCCGCTTTGTATAATATTGGTTTGATTAGTTTGGCTGGCATCTATATCCTGGTCATAGCTGCCCGTGCCGGGGTCATAGCTAAACTGTACATACCCTCCAAGGCTGGTGCCGCCTCTCTGGGCATCCCAGGCCCATACATTATTTTTTATCCCTCCTGTAGCGGCGCCCCTGGCCCCTACCTGGGTAAAATCCAATGGAGAGGCATACGGGTTGCCGATAAGGATGAACTGGCCGGCGCTCACGCTGCTTCTAAATGTTTGGGTGCCTGTTTGCAGCTGCCCCGTGGCTTTCAGGGTGGTGGCTTGTGGTGCATGGGCTATTGTGCCTGTTGCGCCATAAGGCCCGGTGATGAATATGCCGAATGCGTGGTTAGCTGCACCCGTGCTATAGCTGCCAAGGCTGTCCGTATTAGTATTGCTTAGCCCGTCCCAGGTATCAGTGGCGCTGTTATAGCGTTCTATTGAAGCGGCTACCCCGGCTGCATCAAAACCATTGCCCCCGCCCGGGCGAAATATCTCTGCCCCCGTAAGCGCGTCCGCCGTGCCACCATTTTGCCAGTTGCTGTAAATGCTGCCTGTATGGCTTAGCGGCGCGGTCAGCATCCGCCAGGCACGCCGCGCAGGTATATATCTTTCTACTGTTACATTGCCGGTAATGTAGCCCGCATTGCTGCCTGCGTTGGCAACGGCTGCCGTGCCGGTGCTGGTTGATACCAACGTTAAGTTGCCATTAACAGCTAATGTGCCTGATTGCGGCGTGTAGGTACCGTGCAGCCTTATTGTATTACCCGCTGCTATTGTTACGCCTGCGGAGTTGTTTACGGTTAAGTTGTTTACAGTAATGTTGTTGCCACTGATGGCTTGTGTAGCCGTGCCATTCAGGGTTATGCTGCCAGCGCTTGCATCAAGCGTGCCGGTATTGGTTATATTGCCGCCAATGGCAAGGTTACTGGATACCGTAAGGCTACCGGCCAGGGTGATGCTGCGCACAGGCGCCACAGTACTTACTACAGGCTGGTTGGCTGGCGCCAATGGTATGGTTGCATTGGTTGTTGCTGCTGGCGCAAAGCCAAGGCTCCAGTTGCCGGGCGTTGCCCAATCTGTATTTACAGCGCCTGTCCATGTAAGGTTTCCAACCAGCTCGTAGGCACCTAAATTAACGGTGCCATTTATTATTCTTGTGGTATCGGCAATATCATAACCAATATATGCAGGCACTGAGCTGTTGACCCCGGCATTAATGGCAGGGCTGCCCAACTGGGGCTGCAGGCCATCGTCGCTTGTGCCCCAAATACCGTCTGGGCCTGCCGGGTTTGCCGCATTTAAAAACAAGGGGTCTTTGTTAAGGCCGCCACCAAACCCTTGCTGTATAATATTATCGAGGTAAGTAACAGTAGCGGAGCCATATGCAGCAGTAACTGCCCCGGGGTTCCCCCATATTATGCAATTATATATTTCCCCTCCTCCAGAACTGCCCATGCCTATAGGTGCAGACACGGCTGACCCGTAGTTGCCATAAAAAGTACAATTGATAAAAAATGGCGCCGACCCGTTGTTGAGCGCAGCAGAACCCGCGTTTACGCTTTGGTTACTGTTAAATACAGCGTTTATGGTTCTTACCAGGGCACCTCCTTCAACATACAGGCCCCCACCTCCGTTACTTACAACATTGCCTGTAAATACACAATTAGTTATAACTGAAGTTGAATTATATACATCAACCCCGGCGCCGTTTACGCCACCGTTGCCTGCAAGGATAATTTTATTAAATAAAATCCTATTGCTATTGCTAACAACACAAATGCCCCCGCCTGCACCCTGTGATGCGCCGGTACCGTTAAAGGTATGGCCGCCCGTTCCATTGGCATTGGCGGCGGTTATGGTAAAGCCATCAATAACCACGCTGTCCTGCGATGCATCCATGCCGGCCAACACCAGTATATGGTAGCTGTTATCACTGTTATCGTTTGCAGCGCCAATATCGCCGCTAAGTATTGTTTGGTTTGCACGTACATCTCTTGCGCCCCCGCCGGCCGGGTAGCCACCGTATATTTTTAACCCACCACGCCCTATACTAAAAGCGCTGTCTCTATTGGTGCTGCTTTGGCTGCCTGTTGGGTAATAAGTGCCTTTAGCAACAAATATGTTTTCAACAATGTTAAGCTTGCCGGCAAGCGAAACCGCATCAGCCATTGTTTTAAATGCGGCGCCCCAGCTTATGCCGCGGCCGGGGCCTGCAATACTGCTGTCAACATATAGTGTTTTGTACAGGTAACCGCTTTCGTAAGCGCCTATGTTCACAATATTATTTAACACCCTTGGCGTCCCGGTAACATCAACTGTGGCCCATACAGGCAGGGCGCTGTTATTACCGTTATCAGCACCCGGGCTGCTGGCTTGCAGTTGCAGGCCATCGTCAAAAGTGCCCCAAATATTGTCGGTGCCCGCGGGCGCAGCGGAGTTAAAAAAAGCAGGGTTTGCATTAAGGCCGCCGCCTTCTCCATCCTGTATAATGTTGTTGCCAAAAATATAACTGCTTGCATTATTATATAGCGTGGCCGCCGTGCCGGTATTGCCCCACACTACACAATTTGAAAGCTGCAGGCTTGCGTTATCGCTGTATATGCTGCTTGCGTTAGCTGAGGCGCTATTGCCCTGGATAGTGCAATTGATATTAACAGAAGAGCAAGAGGAATTATATATTGCCCCGCCGTTTGCGCTTTGGTTGCCTGTAAACACTGAGCCTATAGCAGTTGTTGTTGCGCCAACTTCGTTAAACAGGCCGCCTGCAACGCTGCCGCCTGTATTGCCGGTAAATATACAGTTGCTTATAAAGGGGCGTGAATTGTTCACATCAACGCCGCCACCCGCGTTTGCCGCATTGTTATTTGAAAAAACAACATTACGGAACATGATGTTATTGCTGTTAGCAATAAGATAAACGCCGCCGCCATTGCATTGCGCCATAGATGTAGTGCCATAAGTATGCCCAACAAAAGCATTGGCATTGCCGCCGGTTATAGTAAAGCCATCTATAACCAGGCTATCAGGCGATGCGGGTATGCCTGTTATGGTAATTATGTGGTAACTGTTATCGCTGATGTTATTTGCGGCGCCAATATCGCCGCTAAGTATTGTTGGGTTAGAAGCAACATTCCTGGTTGCGCCGCCATGTGCATAGCCGCCATATATTTTTAACCCGCTGCGCAGTATGGTAAAAGCACTATCCCTGTTTGTGGCACTTTGGCTGCCAGTGGGGTAATAAGTGCCTTTAGCCACCAGTATATTTGCAACCACGCTGATTTTTTGTGCAGTTGCTATGGCATCGGCCATTGTTTTAAAGGCCCTTGCCCACCCGCTGCCATCGCCATTTACTGCCAGGCTGCTATCTACATACAAAGTATTATACAGCAGGTATTCCCCTTCATAAGGGCCCATATTTACAATGTTATTTACTATCCTGGTGCCGCCGGTAATGTCCTGGCCAAGCCATGCGGGCACGTTGCTGTTATTGCCGGCATCAATAGCTGGGCTGCCACTTTTCGGCTGCAGCCCATCATCGCTGGTGCCCCATATATTGTCTGGGCCCAGCGGGCTTGCTGTATTAAAAAATAGCGGGTCGGCATTAAGGCCCCCGGCATCGCCGCCTTGTATAATATTATTGCTGCACACAGGGGCAGAGCTTGCATTAATTACGGCGTTGGGGGATGTGGCACTCAGCGAATTGCCCCATATTATGCAGTTTGTTAGCTGCCCCGAAGTATGGTCGTTAAAAATAGCCGAGGCGATCGCTGCCGGGGAATCGCCGGTATTACCGTAAAAAGTGCAATTGATAAAGGAAGAGATACTGTATGAGTTGTAAACAGCACCGCCTGTATTATTGTAGAACAACGTATTTGCTACTGTGGTTACAGCGCCAGCTTCACAAAACAACGCCGGGGCGAGGGCTACTGTGGTGTTATTTGTAAACACACTATTGTTTATTACCAGCGTTGAATTATTAACATCAATGCCCGCGCCCGCATTGGCCGTATAGTTGCCAGAAATAACCATGTTATTAAACACAATTTTATTGCTGTTATTAACCAGGTAAGCCCCGCCGCCGTTAACATGTGCAAGAGATGTGGTGCCATACATGTGGGAGCCACTGCTGAACGATATACCTTTTGTTATAGTAAAGCCGTCAATTAGCAGGCTGTCATCAGTTGCTGGTATGCCTGTTATTGTCATAACATGGTAGCTGTTGTCTGCTGCGATATTTTTCTGCCCTAAATCGCCACTAAGTATGGTTGGGTTTGCGCCTGCATCTCTTTTGCCCCCGCCGGCCGGGTAACCGCCATATATTTTTAAGGCCCCGCGCAGTATGGTAAAAGCACTGTCCCGGTTTGTGCTGCTTTGGCTGCCTGTTGGGTAATAAGTGCCTTTAGCCACTTGTACCTGTGTAACAGGGCTATAGCTTGCTGAAACAATGGCCATAGCGTCAGACAATGTTTTAAACGCGGTGGCCCAGGTGCCGCCATCCCCGGAGGCGGAGATGCTGCTATCCACATACACGGTTGTATAGTAAATGTTTTCGTAAGCGCCCATATTAACCGTCCCATCAGCAATCCTCGGCATGCCGTCAATATCGTATAGTACATTGGCGGGCACAGCATTGTTGCTGCCTGCGTTATAAGCGGGGCTTGCCGGCGCCAGGTGCAGGCCATCATCGTATGTGCCCCAAAGGCCATCAGGCCCGGCAGGGTTGGC
>JABDGS010000101.1 GCA_013285915.1 Bacteroidota bacterium | reverse complement strand
TGAAAAAGCTAATGATGGCCCTGGCTGTATCAGCAGGCATGTACGGAATGGTGAACGCGCAAAGCACCTTCAAAAACAATCCCGGTGGCATGTATTTAAAAGGCGGTGTTAACTTCTCTAACATCTCCACCACAAGTGATGGCTCTGTAAACAATGCCAATACACTTACAACATTTAATGTTGGTTTTATTGGCGATATACCGCTGGCAGATGTTTTTTCCATTCAAACCGGTTTGTATTTAAATGGCAAGGGTTCAAAAACAGAATCGTATTTTGGCGCAAACCAAAGCGCCGACTACTACAAAGTAAAATTTAATCCTTTGTACCTTGAATTACCGGCAAATTTTGTAATTAAATTCCCTATGGACAATGCCTCACGCTTTTATGCTGGTGCAGGCCCTTATATTGCAATGGGTATTGGCGGTAAAGTAACAGGCACACAAAATTTTGCTGGTGTTACAAGTACCTATGAAAAAAACATACAGTTTAACAACGACGACCCAACAACATCTGAGCAGGAAGATGCAAGTGTAAACAAACTAAGAAGGTTTGATTATGGGGTAAACTTTCTTGCAGGTGTTGAAGTTAACAGGCTTATGCTTGGTGTTGGTTACCAGTTAGGTTTGGCAAAAATTGGCTCAACCCAGGATAATACCAACGACAAAAACAAATACCGCATTTTTAGTTTGAATGTAGGTGTCAGGCTATAATACTCAGCCGGTAAACAAAATAAGCAGAACAATTAAGCGCGGGTCTTAAATATTAAAGCAATATAACACCTATCTCCTTTTATATGAAAGAGCCGCGTTTTTTTTGTGTTGAAAAGTATCAATAATTGAAATTAGGATTGGATATAAATGAGGTCTCATTTTCGCGCGCCTCAAATAACCAACATGCAGGCAGCGGGAGCTTTTGTTGCAAGTGATAGGTGGATGTTAGTTTATAGTTACTACCACTTGCCGGATATTCCCTTGTTTTATTTTGCATCCTTAATCTGGTCCTGTTCAGCAACAGGTTGTGTTGCTGTTATGGTCTTTTTATCTGGCTGCGCCTGTAACGATGCTTTGCTCTCCGTTACAACCTCCTGGATAAAAACAGCATAATCATTCGGGTAAATATGGCGACCTTTGTAGCTGGCGTACTCTTTTGTGAACGCCGCACCAAAATAAAGTATTATTGAGGAATAATATACCCACAACAGTATGATGATGATTGACCCCGCAGCGCCGTAAGAACTGTCGACCTTAGCCTTGGTCATGTAATAGGTTATTAAAAATTTGCCGATCATAAACAGTATGGACGTGGTAACAGAACCTGCGCGCACATCACGCCACTCTATTTTTGCGTCGGGCAGTACTTTAAAAATGCCCCCAAATAAAAGGCTGATAACCAAAAAGGTGAGCGTGACATTTATTACATAAACAATTGTAACCGCAATACCGGGAAACATTTGAACGAGTCGCGCAGAAAAGGCGTCCATAATAGTATTTATAAACAGTGAGACCAGCAGCAAAAACCCCAGGGTTATAAGCATGCTAAAACTTAGCAAACGGTTAATTACCAGCTTCCATATACCGGTTTTGGGTTTTGATTTTAGCTGCCAAATAAAATTGATTGAGTCCTGTATCTGGGTAAAAATGCCGGTTGCAGCAATAATAAGCGAAATGATACCTACTACCGATGCAATAACATTTGCTTTTGATAGTGTGGCATTTTTAATAATTTCCTGTACCTGCGTTGCTGCGCCCGGCCCAACGAAGGATTTTATTTCGTTAAACATCTGCCCTTCAATAGCGTCCCTGCCCAAAAAAAGACCACAAAGCCAAATGATGATAATAAGCATAGGTGCCAGGGCAAAAATAGTATAATAAGCCAGGGCTGCACTTAAGGTGGTTATTTTATAGGTTGAAAAATCGCTGAAGGTGCACAACACCATTTTCCAAATGTCTTTTAACTTTGTTTTCATACCTGTTTTAACTTTTACCTTGTTGTGCTTTAATGGCAACTGCTGTGCCGCATTGGCAAAAAACGGGTTATTTTGCGATAGCAGCGCGATTATGCGTTGAAAAATACAAATTTTATGCTTGTTTATAAGTGTTTTGCCCTAACTTTGCAATCCAAATTTTATTAAACAATACGGCAAAACCCGTATTACCTCAATTTAAATATATGAAAGAAGGTATCCACCCAAAGGCTTACAAGTTTGTTATTTTTAAAGACATGAGTAATGGTCACCAGTTTTTGGGCCGTTCAACTGCCGGTTCAAAAGAAACCGTAAAATGGGAAGATGGTAACGAATACCCGCTTATAAAGCTGGAAATATCGAATACCTCACACCCCTTTTATACCGGCAAAAATATGCTGGTTGACACGGCAGGCCGTATTGATAAATTCAATAAACGTTACGCAAAAAAATAAGCGTTCTTACAGAATGAATATCAAGATCCCTCCGGCAGTATTAAGGCTTCGGGGGGATTTTGCTTTTACGGATTTGCATAAAAAGTCTTCTCACCATATATAAAACACCTGATAAATGAGCCAGGATACAAGTTACCCCAAGGAGAAAATAAACATACTTTTTTTAGAAAACATCAGCGACAAGGCCGTACAACTTTTTAAACAAAACGGTTATACCAACGTAAAAAAATTAGGCGGTGCAGTAAGTGAGGAGCAGCTGATAAAAGAAATTAAGAATGTGCACCTGTTAGGCATACGCAGCAAAACACAGATAACTGAAAAGGTGCTGGATGCTGCTGAAAAACTACAGGCAGTCGGTTGCTTTTGTATAGGTGTTAACCAGGTAAACCTAAAGGCTGCAACAAAAAAAGGAGTGGTTGTATTTAATGCCCCATACAGCAATACAAGAAGCGTGGCTGAACTGGTTATCGGCCTTTCAATTATGCTTATACGCCGCATACCGGATAAAACTAAAGCCGCACACGAAGGGGTATGGATGAAAGAGGCAAAGGGCAGTTTTGAATTGCGCGGAAAAACGTTAGGCATTATTGGTTATGGCAACATCGGCAGCCAGGTAAGTGTACTGGCTGAAGGCTTAGGGATGAAGGTGATTTTTTATGACACTGAAACAAAGTTGCCGTTGGGTAATGCAGTTGCATGCGATACACTGGAAGAACTGGCTTCTAAAGCGGATATTCTTTCCCTTCATGTGCCTGAAACAAAACAAACAAAAAACCTTATAAATGACGAAGTGCTTAGCTATTGCAAGCATGGGGCAATCGTAATAAACTATGCACGGGGCGAAGTTGTTGATCTTGATGCACTGGCAAAACATTTAAAAGCCGGCCATATAGGCGGCGCTGCTGTTGATGTTTACCCATGGGAGCCTGAAAAAAATGGCGATAAGTTTACAACGCCGCTGCAAGGTTTGTCAAACGTAATACTTACGCCTCATATAGGTGGCTCAACAGAAGAAGCGCAGGAGAACATTGGCGAAGATGTAAGTGTAAAGTTGTTTAACTATCTTGAAAAAGGTATAACAAACGGCTCACACACGGTACCTGCAATTGGTTTGCCGCCTGTTGAAGGCGCACACCGTATACTGCATATTCACAGGAATGTACCCGGCGTATTGGGCGCTATTAACACCACCCTTTCAAACCATAACATAAACATAGTTGGTCAGTACTTAAAAACAAATGATGATATTGGCTACGTGGTGCTTGATATTGATAAAAAACTAAGCAAACAGGCGCTGGAACTATTAAAAGGTGTGAAAGAAACTATTAAAGTCCGGTTGTTGTATTAAAAAAGTTTACAGTTTGAAACATTTAATAACCAATATTCAACACTCAATATTCAAGGAAAACAAACCAATAACTGAAGCGTTTTTAATTGAAAATTGAGTGTTGAGTATTGAATGTTGAATATCTTGTGTATTTAAAGTTTGCTTTTACCGGTTAACCAATCAACTGTTCTTTACCAATCAACTTACTACCAATCAACCGGTACTCACTCCCCACCCACTCCCCACCCCCATTTTAAAAAATGTGGAAACGCGATGCCCCAGGTGGGTACGTCATGCCGGCCATCCTGCAGTTCAAGATATTCTATGCTGCTATCGGGGTAACCTTTTGCTTTTAATTCGCTTATGAGATCAATAGTGTCATCAATGCTGTCAATAATGCCATTATTATTACGGTCTTCTTTTTCATCAAGCACTCCGCATTCAAAAAAGAACGACAGCCATGGTTTATACGCTCCTTCCCTTATTTGCCGGTGCATAATACGGTCTGTATTCTCGTCATAACCATCATCATAATCTTTGCTTCTCCACCATAACGATCCGCTGAACACACCCACTTTACTAAACTGTTCCGCGTTATTCCATACTATATCAAGTGCACTTAATGCACCTAATGAAAAACCGGCAAACGATTTTTCTTTAAATGAAGCCACTTTGTAGGTATCATGTATAAACGGCAGCAGTTCTTCAAAAATAAACCGTGTGTACAGGTCGGCCCTTGCCCCTCTTGATTTATAATCAGCTTCGCGGGCAGTACCATACTCCATCTTACGGTCAGGGCCACAATATATTCCGATGCAAACCAGCGGTTCAATAATTTTCGCTTCAATCAAATCATCCAGTATTTCGTCAAAAGGCATTTTTGGCAAATCCTGGCCATCATTTATCAGCAGCAAAGCCATGTTTTCAGGGTGTTCAATATTTGTAGGCAGGTACGCATCAATAATCACATCCCTTTCTAAAAAAACAGATTCAATGGTATTTTGCTCAACTAATATATTTTTCAAGCCAATAGTTTTGTTGTCAGCCATATCGCTCAAAAATAATAAAAGCGATGGTGCTGGCGGCAAATACATTAAGTTTTTAATTTTTTCGGTACTTTCAAATATGTTCTCTAAATTAGGTGCACAACTTTTTGCAAAACACTACTGGCTGTGGCACAAAACAACTTCCGCGGCCTTCAATAAAAAATCTTACGTATGAAAAAAATCGGCGTTTTATTCGGGCAGGAAAGAACCTTTCCGCAGGCTTTTATTGAAAGGGTAAATAGTAAAAATATTGATGGTATTACCGCTGAGCCGGTGCACATTGATAAAGTGATGCAGGGCGAACCAACAGAATACGCAGTTATATTTGACCGCATAAGCCAGGATGTGCCTTTTTACCGTGCATACCTTAAAAACGCTGCCTTGTGTGGCACAACGGTTATTAATAACCCGTTTTGGTGGAGCGCCGATGAAAAATTTTTTAATAACTGTCTTGCTACCAAAATTGATGTGCCGGTACCTAAAACTGTAATACTGCCGTCAAGAGATCTGCCAACAGATACATCAGATAAATCATTCAGTAACCTTGCCTACCCGCTTGACTGGAAAACCATTTTTGATTACGTGGGTTTCCCTGCCTATATGAAGCCTTTTGCGGGTGGTGGCTGGAAAAATGTATACAGGCTTACCAGCGCTGAAGATTTTTTTGACAAGCACGCCGAAACAGGCCAGCTTGTAATGCTGCTGCAGGAAGAAATTGTGTTTACTGAATATTACCGTTGCTATTGCATTGGTGGTAAATATGTGCGTATCATGCCTTACGAGCCGCGTAACCCGCACCACCTGCGCTATGTGGCAAGCTTTTCGCCAACTGAAGAAAGGCTGAAGCAAATGGAAGAAATTGTATTGCGTATAAATAAATTTTTGGGTTACGATTTTAATACCGTTGAGTTAGCCGTGCGCGATGGTGTGCCTTATGCCATTGATTTTTGCAACCCTGCCCCTGATGCAGACCGTAACAGCGTGGGTGAAGAAAATTTTGCATGGGTTGTTGAAACAGCAGCCAGTTACGCTATTGAAAAAGCACAGGAACATGAAGCAGTAAAAGACAACTTAACCTGGGGTGAATATGTGAAGAGGGGCGCGGCTAAAGTTGCATTGTATTAATATAAACGTGAGCTATGTTTACAACAATGGATGATGATGGTATTATATCAATAGTGGAAGAGCCATCAGCAGATATTACTTACACTTACGCGGATTACCTTACCTGGAAGTTTGAAGAGAGGATGGAGCTTTTCAGGGGTAAGATATTCAAAATGGCCGCGCCAACTGCTACACACCAAATAGTATGCGGTAATTTACATTTAATTATAGGCAATTACCTGAAAGGCAGGCAATGCAAAGTTTTTTTTGCGCCTTTTGATATAAGGCTGCCAGTGCAAAACAGAAAGAAAGACGATGAAATTACAACCGTTGTGCAGCCAGATTTGTGTATAGTATGCGACCCCAACAAAATTGAGGCGCGAGGCGTTATTGGCGCACCTGATTTTGTAGTAGAAATTTTGTCGCCCGGCAACTCAAGAAAAGAAATAAAGCTAAAACATGAGTTGTATGAAGAAGCAGGTGTTGGCGAGTATTGGGTGGTTAACCCGGTAGAAGAGAACATAATTATTTATCGCCTTAACGAACAGGGGCGCCTTGAGGTTTACAAAATTGTTACTTCCGGCGATATTGTAGCGCTACGTGCTTTGCCGGAGTTAAAAATTGACATCCAGGAAATATTCGATCATTAAAAATCGTCGCATCATTGGAGGGAGATAAAACTGAACGGGATAAATCGTTTTCTCATTTTCAAATTTTCAAATCAGCACATTTTCAAATTGATCTATGGCAAATATTAATTTTAAGCATTTTACCCTTGGCGTTGAAGAAGAATACATGGT
Organism: Bacteroidota bacterium; assembly: GCA_013285915.1. Classification (GTDB taxonomy): domain Bacteria; phylum Bacteroidota; class Bacteroidia; order Chitinophagales; family Chitinophagaceae; genus JABDFW01. The sequence goes on along the minus strand of JABDGS010000101.1, from coordinate 8,271 downwards.
GATTGACCCGCACACGCGCGAGCTGAAAAGCCATGAACAAAAAATTGTAATAGAGGGGCAAAAAATAATAAAAGATAAGGTAAAAGCCGAAATGCACCAGGCCGTGGTTGAAGTGGGCACAGACATTTGCCAGAACATAGATGAAGCTTATAACGATGTGTCCACCCTTCGCAAAACCATTTCACATATAGCGGGGGACCTTGGCTTATGGGTTGGCGCATCAGGTACCCACCCCTTCAGCCATTGGGAGCGGCAGTTAATAACAGACCATGTTAGGTATAACGAGATTGTAAACGAACTGCAGGAGGCTGCACGCAGCAACCTTATTTTTGGGCTGCATGTGCATGTTGGTATGGAAGACCGTAAAATGGCCATACACATCGCTAACTCAGCACGGTATTTTCTGCCGCATGTGTACGCATTAAGCACCAACTCGCCTTTTTGGGAAGCGCGTAAAACAGGTTATAAATCTTTCCGCACAAAAGTGTTTGATAAATTTCCGCGTACAGGCATACCCGACAGTTTTGAGAGCATTGAAGCATACGACAACTATGTAAACCTGCTTATTAAAACAAACTGTATTGACAATGCTAAAAAAATATGGTGGGACCTTAGGGTGCACCCTTTCTTCAATACAGTTGAATTCAGGGTTTGTGATGTACCTATGACGATTGAAGAAACCATCGCCATTACCGCGCTGTTCCAGGCTATTTGTGCAAAGTTGTACAAGCTGCGCAGCCAGAATATGAATTTCATCATGTACCACCGTGCTTTGCTGAATGAAAATAAATGGCGCGCCAGCCGTTATGGTATTGAGGGCAGCCTTATTGATTTTGGTAAGGAAAGCGAAGTAAACACCCGCGTGCTTATTTACGAACTGTTAGATTTTGTAGATGATGTTGTTGACCAGCTTGGCAGCAGGCATGCAATAAACCTTGTACATAAAATTTTAGAACAAGGTACCGGTGCAGACAGGCAATTGGCTGTTTATGATAAAACACAAAGCCTTACTGATGTTGTAGATTTTATTCATAGCCAGTTTTTGGTATAAAAGCGTTGATGATTTTAATTTTAAAAGACGATAGCTTTTCAAAGGGCTGTCGTCCTTTTTTTATAATTGCCCGTAACAAACTAACTGTTCAGCCGTTTCAGTCTTAAACCGAAACGTCATGTTCAGGAATTATCTAAAAGTCGCTTTACGAAACTTGCTAAAAAATAAGGCCTTCTCTGCAATCAATATCGTCGGCCTCGCCACAGGTCTTGCTGTTTGTATATTGATCGTGTTGTTTGTGATGGACGAACTTGGGTACGACAAGTACAATACCAATGCAGACCGTATTTACAGGGTTGATGCGGATATTTTATTTAACGGCACGCAGTTTAATGCCTCCGCCTCGCCTGAGCCTCTAGGCCCTGCGCTGGTAAAAGATCATCCGCAAGTTGAGCAATGGGTTAAAATAAACAACCAGGGGGATATAAGAATAAAAAAGGGCAATGATAATATACAGGACCACAACGCCGCTTTTGCTGACTCTACTTTTTTTAAAGTGTTTACTGTACAAATGCTGCAGGGCAATCCTGAAACAGCATTAACCCTGCCCAAATCGTTGGTTATTACTGAAAGTACAGCTAAAAGATATTTTAACAGCACCCATGTAATTGGCAAAACCCTGTACGTTGATAATTCAACCCTTTGCAAAATAACCGGTGTAATAAAAGACTTTCCGCAACAGTCTCATTTTCATTTCAATTTTTTAAGGCCACTAATTGATACGTGGCGCGGTAATGCAAACGAGTGGCTAAACAATAATGTACATACCTATGTTTTGGTTAAGCCCGGTGTAACACAAGCCCAATTACAAGGATATGCAAATGAAGAAGTAAGGAAAAACGTTTACGCAGAAATGCAGGCCCAGTTTCATTTATCAGGAAATGACCTTGAGAAAGGTCCTGATCATTACCGTTTTCCGGTTATGAAGCTTACAGATATCCATCTGCATTCCGATAAGTCTTACGAAATTGAAGCCAACGGCAACATAAGCTATGTATATATATTTTCCATTATAGCCATATTTATTTTACTGATAGCTTGTGTAAATTTTATGAACCTTTCCACCGCACGTTCTGCCAACCGTGCTAAAGAAGTGGGCATACGCAAAGTATCGGGTTCAACAAAGGCAGATCTTATAATTCAGTTTCTTACCGAATCAGTTTTGCTAAGCTTCTTCTCATTATTATTGTCACTGCTGCTGGCAGTCGCACTACTGTCCTTCTTTAACCAGCTTGCAGGCAAAAACATGCAGTTAAGTGCTTTTTTCGCATCATGGCTTTTACCGGTATTGGTGGTATTGGTGGTTGTAGTGGGTTGTGTAGCCGGCAGTTACCCGGCCTTTTATTTATCATCGTTTCAGCCGATACAGGTATTAAAAAGCAAAATTGCAGGTGGTTTTAAACGCAGCTGGTTGCGCAGCAGCCTGGTAGTTTTCCAGTTCAGCATCTCGATCATTCTTATAATTGGCGTTATTGTTATTTATAACCAGCTTGATTTTATACGCAGCAGAAAAATTGGTTTTAACCGTAACCAGGTGCTTATTATACATAATGCTTACACGCTTGATAGCCATATAAAAACATTCAGGGATGGCTTGCTTTCTATCTCAGGTGTAAAAAATGCCACCATTAGCGGCAGTTTGCCTACAGATACTGACTATGACCAGGAGGGATGGTTTAAAAATGTTGAAATGGATGCCAAGAAAGTAAATATTTTGGCACACCTGCAGGTGGATAAAAATTATATACCAACGCTTGGTATGGAGATGGCAAAAGGCCGGAATTTTTCTGATGCATTTGCCTCAGATTCAACAGCCGTGATCATAAATGAAGCGGCTGTACAATCATTGGGGCTGCAAGACCCGTTAAACAAATATATGTACCGCCCCGGCGATAACAATAAAGCCATTACTTATCACATAATAGGCATAGTGAAAGATTTTAATTTCAGTTCGATGCACCAGAAAATAGGCCCGGTTGTAATGGAGTTGCGTGACAACTGGGGAGCTATTGCTGTTCGCTTTGACGCAGCTAATACAACAGTCCTGTTGAATGAGATACAAAACAGGTGGAAAGCCGCATCTCCGGCGCAGCCATTTAGTTATACTTTTATGGACAGCGACTTTAATAACCTGTACAGTGCAGAGCAACACACCGGCAGACTTTTTATAAGCTTTGCGGTATTTGCTATTTTTATTGCATGTCTCGGGTTATTTGGCCTTGTTACCTATGCGGCAGAACAGCGCACTAAAGAAATAGGTATACGCAAGGTACTTGGCGCCGGCGTGGGTGGTATTGTAACGATGCTTTCAAAAGATTTTGCAAAGCTTGTGCTTATTGCTGCTGTTATCGCCTTCCCTATTGCCTGGTGGGCAATGAATAGCTGGCTTGAAAGCTTTGCCTACCGGATATCCGTTAGCTGGTGGATGTTTATTGCAGCAGGCGCGGCTGCCATAATAATTGCACTGCTCACCGTTAGCTACAGGGCTATAAGAGCAGCATTGGCTAACCCCGTAAAAAGCTTAAGAACAGAATGATTTTTGCGTAAGATGAGATAGGTGAAACGTGAGACGGCAAGCCAGTATGCTTATGGCATTATCCTCAATATCGTTGGTCTGTCACTAACTAACATAACTAGTCACTGGTGGCTGGCAACCTGTAAATGCGACGCTAATTGGCAAATAGTAAACTACCTCAAAAGCTGCCCAAGTTTCTGAGCCAGCTCTTCACCGCGCAGGTTTTTGGCGATTATGTTTCCATTAGGGTCAACCAGGAAGTTAGCAGGTATTGATTCAATATGGTAAACACGCGCAGCCGCGTTGTTCCAGTATTGCAGGTCGCTCACATGGTTCCAGTAAAGGTGGTCGGCGTTAATAGCGTACAACCAGTTTTCTTTGCGCTGGTCAAGTGATACGCTGAGTATGGTAAAGTTTTTATTCTTAAACTCGTTGTAGGCTGCAACAACATTTGGGTTTTCTGCGCGGCAGGGCCTGCACCAGCTTGCCCAAAAATCAACCAGTACATACTTACCTTTAAATTGCGATAACGATACTGGTTTTCCTGTAGTATCATTCTGTGTAAAATCAATAGCGGGCGTACCTACCGCGCCAATTTTATCTGTTGCAAGTACCTGCTGAATATTTTTTGCAAACTGGCTCTTTAAAGCATCGCCGCCCAACTGTCCATACCTTTTTTCAAGCAGCATTACGTTTTTATTGGGGTCGGTATCATAGCTAAAAGCCAGTACAAGTGCTGCAACCGGGCTTTTGCTTTTACGGGCAACAAACTGGTCAACACTCTGCTGGTAAATATTGTAAACCGCATTAAGTATCGCAACTACCGAATCTTTATTTGCTGTACTTTGCGCAAGGTTGCGGTAGTAATCAACATAATCATTCAAAGGTTTTATATGGTAAATAAACTCCTCATAATCATAGTTAACAGGTGCGCCCGTAATTACCACATCTGAAAAATTAGCACTATCACCTGTAATGTTCACACGGTCGTTACCCATAAACAGCACCAGCCGCTTTTGTAAAGTGGGGAAAGTGATTAAATGCACATCGGGGGAGGACAGCTTGCCCTTTAATATAAATACGCCCTTTAAAACTTTGGCCTGTGCGATAGTATCGGTACCACTGAAGCCGGACATTATTACCGGCGCATTATCTGGCAGTGAACTTATTTTGCCATCAACCACAAAGCCCGGTGTGGGGTTTTGGGCAAAGATTACGAAGGGTGTGCACAGGCAAGTAAAAAGATAAAATAGCCGCCTCATTTTGAATGTCGTTTTTTTAACACTTCTACAATATCCTGCAATTTATAACCTTTTGCGTTAAGCAAAACCAAATAGTGAAAAAGCAGGTCGGCCCCCTCATCCAGGAACAGTTTTTCGTTATTATCCTTGGCCTCAATCACCATTTCCACCGCCTCCTCGCCCACTTTTTGGGCTATCTTGTTCAGGCCCTTGGCAAACAGTTTGGCAACATAGCTTTCGTCTGCAGAAGCCTGTTTACGCAGGTTTATTATATCTTCCAGGTAATATAAAAAGTCGTCTTTGTGGTTACGCTCGCTCCAGCAGGTATCAGCTCCCGTGTGGCAAACCGGCCCCAGCGGATGCGCCTTAATAAGCAGCGTATCATTGTCACAATCAACCGCAACAGATTTCACCAGCAAAAAATTGCCGCTCTCCTCCCCTTTTGTCCACAGCCTTTTTTTACTGCGGCTAAAAAAAGTAACCTTACCAGTTTCTTCGGTTTTAATAAATGCTTCCTCATTCATAAAACCCAGCATCAGCACCTTATGGGTATCGTAATCCTGCACTATGGCGGGTACAAGCCCATCGCCATACTTTTTAAAATCAATTCTGCCGGCGCCTAATGCTGTTTTTTTCTTTTCCAACTATCAATATTTTTTATGTTACCCGCTTTTGTAATACTATTAAACTTTTCTTGTCTCAAAGGAATTCCTTTGGAATGTCACTCACTTGAACGTTCGGTACTATTCCCAGCCTTTTTCCTTAACATTTCAAGCAACTCTTCCTGTTTCTCTTCTATCCGGTCTCTTCGTTGTTGTTTCTTTATGCGGTTCTTTTGAGTAACATAATAGAAGAATGAGAAAGCGATGAAAATTGTTATTAAACCCAAAGGTATACGTATGTTCATACTTTTTAATTTTGATCGACGTCCATACTTAATGCCAGGTTTTACGTTGGTTGTGTAACCACCTGCCCTGCAACTTACAATCTTACATGCACGCCATGCTCATGCAAATATCGCTTCAATTCGGGAATACGAATCTCCTTAAAATGAAAAATACTGGCAGCCAGTCCTGCATCGGCCATGCCCTGCCCAAACACATCCACAAAGTGCTGCATGGTACCACCGCCGCCGCTGGCTATAACCGGCACCGGCAGGTTTTCGGCCAATTGTTTTGTTATATCTATTGCAAAGCCCTGTTTTGTGCCATCGTGGTTCATGCTGGTTAATAAAATTTCGCCCGCGCCTAACTCAACACCCTGTTTTGCCCAGTCAAAACATTTTGTATTGGTTTTTAGCCTGCCACCATTTAAATACACATACCACTCGCCATCTTCCTCTTTACGGGCATCAATAGCCAGCACCACACACTGGCTGCCAAACTGTTTCTCCAGTTCGCGTATCAATCCGGGCCTTTTAAAGGCAGCAGTGTTTACTGATATTTTATCAGCGCCATTTTGCAGCAATACACTTACGTCTTCAACCGAAGAAATACCACCACCAACGGTAAAGGGAATATTTATATAGTGGGCAATGCGGTTAACAAGTTTACTTAATGTTTTGCGCTTTTCGTTAGTCGCGGTTATATCTAAAAAAACAAGTTCATCAGCACCCTGTTGCGCATACAAAGCCCCCAATTCAACAGGGTCGCCCGCATCACGCAGGTCAATAAAGTTGGTACCTTTTACTGTGCGGCCATCTTTAATATCAAGGCATGGGATAATGCGCTTTGTAAGGCCGACGGTCTCCTTATTCGAATTAGCTGCCTGTGCTTCTATAATAGTTTCTTCTTTCATTATAATGAATATCCGTTGTCTCTCATTATTTCGTTGCCACTTTAATGCCCAACCCAATTAGTATAGCACCTGTTACTTTACCCTGCCATTTTTGAAACCATGCAGACTTATTAAACCAATTACCCAGGCGACCAAATAATACTGCAACAAGAATATTCACCAGTGTACCACCAATATCGAACCATGCGCCTAAAAATAGTATTTGCGGCCACGCATGTTTCGCAGAAATATCAATAAACTGCGGTAAAAAAGCCAGGAAAAACAAAGCAACTTTTGGGTTAAGCACGTTGGTTAACACGCCCTGCCAAAATATTTTTGAGTACCCAAGTTTTGCCTTTTTTTCAGAAACATTAAACGCCTGTGTTTTACTGAGCAATGCACGAATGCCCAGGTAAATAAGATAGGCCGCGCCCACATATTTTATTACATTAAAGGCAATAGCAGATTGGGCAATTAATGCAGATAGCCCGATAACAGCGGCCAGTATATGCACCATACACCCAACACAAATACCCAGTGACGAAATGATGCCGGCTTTAACGCCCTGGCTGGTGCTGCGTGTTGCTACATACAGCATATCGTTACCGGGTGTAATGTTGAGCGCAAGGCTTGCAACAACAAATAACCAAAAGTTGTGAATCAACATATTTACGTTTTTAAGGTTTTAATATCAATCCTACCCTCATATATTGCCTTGCCAACTATTGCAGCACTGCAGCCTATAGCCCGCAGTTCTTCCAAATCTTCCATTGAGCTTACACCACCGCTTGCAATAAAATATAAGCCGGGAAATTTACTTATAATTGTTTTATATAATTCAACCGAAGGCCCTTCCAGTTTACCATCCTTACTTACATCGGTGCAAAAAATTTGCTTTATACCGTGGCCAATATACTTCTGAATAAAATCGTATATCACAACATCTGTTGTTTCAAGCCAGCCACCTACAGCAATTTTTTCTTCCTTTACATCTGCCCCTAACAGAAACTTTTCCGCGCCAAATTTTTCGAGCCACTCAACAAACAGGCTTTCGTTTTTTACGGCAATGCTGCCAACGGTGGCAAATGAAGCGCCCGAGTTAAATACAACTTGTGCATCATCTTCCTTTTTTATACCACCGCCAAAATCAATAACCAATTTTGTATTTGCAGCTATTGTTTCCAGCACCCTCCAGTTTTTAACTCCGCCGGCTTTGGCCCCATCTAAATCAACAAGGTGCAACCTTTGCAGGCCGGCGCTTTCAAATTGCTTTGCGACTTCCAAAGGATTTTCGTTGTACACCGTTTTCTGCGCGTAATCGCCCTGAGTAAGGCGAACACATTTACCATCAATGATATCAATAGCCGGAATTATCTGCATATATTCTTACACCAGTTCAATAAAATTTTTAAGAATTTGAGCACCTACCGCCGCGCTTTTTTCAGGGTGAAACTGCACACCGTAAAAATTATTTTTGTGCAGCCCGCTGCTGTAAGGCTGCACATAATTTGTTGTTGCAATAGTATGCTCGCCAAGAGAGGCATAATAACCGTGCACAAAATAGCAATACCCACCATCATGCAGGCCATTAAAAAGCGGTGACTGCAGGTTGTAAATAGTGTTCCACCCAATTTGCGGTATTTTAAGCCTGCTGCCCTGTGGCGGGTTAAATTTTTTTACATCCACAT
>JABDGS010000100.1 GCA_013285915.1 Bacteroidota bacterium | reverse complement strand
CTGCAGGACTGGCATTATCGCCCGCTGGATGAGCTCAGGCAGGCCAATAACGTCACCGTCCTGAAAGATTACCGGGTCAACACAAGGCTGGCCTACAAAGTCTTACCGGGTCTGGAAGCATCGCTGGCTTACCAATACAGCAATGGCAGCAGCAGCACCCAGGACTATTACAACCCGCTGACCTATCTTGACCGCGACCTCGTCAATGCCTTTAACGGGGCCATCCCCAAAGGCGGTATCCTGGACCTGAACGGCAATGGCTATACTTCGCAGAACGGGCGGGCGCAGCTTGATTTCACCCATGACTGGGGTGCCAAACATTCGGTGGCTGCCATCGCGGGCGCGGAGATCAAAGACCTCGAGACACAGGCGCGGAGCTACCGGCTGTACGGGTATGACCCCAGCCTGCAAACCAGCATTCCTGTGGATAATGTCAATTATTACCCCCTTTTCCGTAACGGTTTTGATATCATCCCCGCCAATGTTTCCAATATAAAGACCGTTAACCGTTTCGTGGATTATTACACGAATGCCTCCTATACCTACCTGCAGCGTTATACGTTTTCATTCAGCGCGCGCCGGGACGAATCAAACCTTTTTGGCGTCCATACCAACCAAAAAGGTATCCCGCTTGGCAGCGCCGGCGCCGCCTGGGCCATCAGCAAAGAGCGGTTCTACCACCTGCGTTGGCTGCCGCTCCTGAAACTGCGGGTAACGGACGGTTATAACGGCAACCTTGACAACACGACCTCGGCCTTTACCACCGCCAGTTATTCCAGCATCACCAACCGGTACGGGGTCAATTTTAACGCGATCCAGAACCCACCGAACCCTTCCCTGCGCTGGGAAAAGGACCATATGGTCAATATAGGGCTTGATTTTGCCAGCCTGCATGACCGGTTTAGCGGGAGCCTCGAATACTACCACAAGAAAGGCACGGACCTGCTAGGCTACAGCCCTTTTGCCCCGCAATCGGGCATCACCGAATTTTACGGCAATACCGCGGACATGGCAGGCAGCGGGATTGACCTGGCCCTGCACACCAAAAACCTGGATGGCAGGCTTTCCTGGTACACAGACCTGTTGTTCAACTACGCTGCGGATAAAGTGACGGCATACCACGATGCTTTGGGCACCATAGACAGCTATGTTAGCCCCGGTTTTATCAGCCCCGTGCCCGGCAAACCACTCTACAGCCTCTACAGCTTTACCTGGGCGGGACTGGATGCGTCCGGCAACCCGCAGGGAATGCTGGATGGTAAAGTGACCGAAGATTACGGCAGCATCTTTGCCTCGACAGACCTTAAAAACCTAACCTACAGCGGCCCGGCCAATCCCACCGTATTTGGCAGCCTCCGGAATGCGCTTAACTGGCGGGGGTTCAGCCTGTCTTTTAATATCACCTTCAAATTCGGGTATTATTTCAGGAGGCCTTCCATCAGTTACAGCGACCTCTTCAATGGCGGCGCGGGCAGCCCGGATTATGCCAAACGCTGGCAGCAGCCCGGCGACGAAGCGCATACCAGCGTCCCTTCGCTGGTGTACCCTGCAGACCCCGCCCGCGACGAGTTGTATAACTATTCCAATATACTGGTGGAAAAAGGCGACCATATCCGGCTGAAGGATATCCAGTGCAGTTATGATGTGCCGGCCCACAGCCTGAAAAAATGGCCGGTCAAAGGGGTACGCTTTTACCTGTACGCCAATAATATCGGCATCCTCTGGCGCGCCAATAACAGCGGAATCGACCCGGATAATGTGCCCACCGGCGGCGGCGCGCTTATTTACCCTGATCCCCGTACGTTGTCCGCCGGGGTGAAATTAGATTTTTAACGATAAATGTGAAAACGATGAAATTACCAACCATATTATTTTTTGCGGGCCTCGCTGCTTTAACCGCCTGTACCAAATCAGGCTTCCTCTCGGAGAAACCGAGTACGGCGCTGGTCGTGCCCTCCAGCCTGAAAGACCTGCAGGCGCTGATGGAGGACAACAATGTGTTTACCGCTTCACCCGTCCTTGGCGAATTATCTTCCGGGGATTATTACCTGCCCTATACCACCTGGCAGGCGCTTTTCCTGCCCAAGGAACAGAACGCCTATATATGGGCGCCGGACCTGTACGCAGGGCAGGGCAATATCTTTGACTGGAACAAACCCTACCAGCAGGTTTTTTATGCTAATGTGGTCCTGGACGGGCTGGCGGGCATCCCGCAAACTCCCGCCAACCAGGCAGACTGGAATACCGCCGAAGGAAGCGCCGAATTCCTGCGGGCATACGCTTTTTATAACCTGTTGCAGGTGTTTGCGCCGCCGTATGATTCGACTACTGCCGGCAGCGATTTGGGGATCCCGCTGAAACTGTCCCCGGACGTGAACCAGCTCGTACAACGTTCCAGCGTACAGGCCAGTTATGAACAGGTGCTCCGGGATGCCAATGATGTCGTAAAGCTGCTGCCTGCCTCCCTGCCTGCCCTCAACCGCAACCGCCCGTCCAGGCCTGCCGCGTATGCGCTGCTGGCAAGGGTTTACCTAAGCATGGGGGCTTACGCGAAGGCGGGCCTGTACGCGGACAGTTCCTTAAAGCTTTATGGCACGCTCCAGGACTACAACACCCTGAGCACCGCCTCCACCTACCAGTTCACGAATCTTTGCCCCGAAGCGCTGTACCAAAGCGCGATGTGCTATCTCCAGACGACCGGCATCATGGTGGCGCTGGTGTACCAGGGTACGACCGTGGATTCCACCTTGTACCGGTCTTATGATGCGAACGATCTCCGCAAAACCGTTTTCTTTAAAACAGGCACGGCGGGCAATATCAATATCCGCCCCAATTATGCCGGGATCACGACCAGCCTTTTCACCGGGCCTGCCACGGATGAAATGTACCTCGACCGCGCGGAATGTTTTGCCCGGCAGGGCAATACAGCCCTGGCGATGAAAGACCTGAACACCCTGCTGGTCAACCGGTACAGGACCGGCAGCTTTACCCCCTTATCGGCAGGATCACCCGCGGATGCGCTCGCCCTTATCCTGCAGGAACGCAGGAAAGAACTTTGCTTCCGGGGGCTCCGCTGGACGGATATCCGCAGGCTCAATAAAGAGGGCGCGAATATCATCCTGCAAAGGGTGCTGAACGGGCAAACCTATACCCTGGCGCCGAACAGCCCGCTGTATGCACTGCCCATCCCGCCGGACGAGATTTCTTTAAGTGGACTCCAGCAAAACCCGCGGTAATGAAAAAGCTTTTTTTTGTTATATTATTTTGCCTGGCCGCAGGCTTCGCAAAAGCGCAAAAAAATATTTCTTTGGCTGGTTACACCGCCAACCCGGAAGTAGCGGGCGATTCCATCACGCTGGTATGGTGGGAGGATTTTTACAGCGAAAAAGAAATGTGGCGCCTCCCTTTCCACGAACAAACGCAAGCGCTGTCCCAGGGAATTGGCTATTTTCATTTTACCATCAGCACCAGCCACCCCCTGTATTTTTCACTGGGCAGGAAAGACAAGACTGGCCATTTCAATGCACTCCTTGACCTCTACCCTGCCGAACCGGAGGACAGTATCCTGATGGTCAATGCCGGGAAAGCCTCCACCCTTTTTTATGGCAAAAGGGCGGGCAAATACCGCTGCCGTTCCAGGCTGGACGCCGAAACCCTGTATGCACGCAAACTGCCCGATACCACCGGGCAGTTTGCTATTTTGCATAGTTTTAAAAACGACCTGGACGCCACTGCGTACGCCTGGCTGCAGGCAGATATCCTGGGGCAGTATTACAGTTCCCATCCAGCCAAGCTGCCAAATAACGGGTTAGCAATTTCTAAAAATTATTGCGCCGCCCTTGTACAGCAGGCCAAAAGGTCAATAGCGCCATTTAGTTTTATAGACTCCCTCCGCGGTGCATTAAAGGATAAAGTATTGACGGGGTTCCTGGCGGAGCATTTGCCCTATTTGGAAGACGCCACCGGTGCTCTGCAAAAAGCCTTGGTGCAGGTCCAATCGGCTTCAGCGAAAAGTGTTTTGGAAAACCTGTTGAAAGAACATACCGTTGGCTCAGCAGCTTTTGATTTTAGCCTGCCTGCAGGCGATGGCCAAAATGTATCATTACACGATCTTTCAGGAAAAGTTGTATTCCTTGATTTCTGGTACACCGGCTGCTCCAGTTGCCGGGAATATTACCGGGATGTGCTGTCCAAAACAGAGGAGGATTTCAGGGATTTCACAGGGGTTGTTTTTGTAACCATCAACATTGATGAAAATAAGGCAAGCTGGCTCCAAACCTTACAAAAAGGCGGTTATACGTCCGCCACAGCCATTAATCTTTTTACCGGGGGAAAAGCGGATAAACACCCCGTCATTGACCAATACCGGGTGGCAGGCTATCCCTGCTCTTTTCTGATCGATAAACACGGGAAAATATTTTCCAGCAGCGAAGCAGACCTCCGCGGCGGGGGTGCTGCCCGGCTGAATACCCTCATCAGCCAGGCATTAGCGGCCCCCTAACCCTGTTAAGGGTTTGGTGTAAATGGCGCCCTTCCATACGTCCCTATATCACAGGGCTGGTAATTCGGGTTGCCCACCGTACCCGCATTATAATACTTGCAGGCGGTTGACTGCGCCCCGCAGGTACCATCCTGCGCCGGCACCTGTACAAAAACCCCGCTGCCGTTCTTGTAATAAAGCGTTACGCTCATACAAGGGTCAGGTTTTACTTTGCTGAACGCAAAGGCGGCCACCATGGAAACCGATACTGCGGCCACCGTAAGCACTGTTCTTAGCTTTTTCATACGTTGATTTTTTTGTAAACATTCTGCCTACTCTGTTGGACAGGTTTTCGGCATCCCCTGTTCTATTGCAATAAAAGCGTTGTGTTATTCTTTCGTTTGAGCACCAATCCCGTCCCTGCCACCGCCAGGAAAAAAAGGTTGAACCAGAGGTGCTGCCCCCAGGTCAGGCTCCGGATCACCCCGCCGCAGGAACAGGGGATCTTTCCAAAGAAAAACGATAATATAAGGGCGGTATAAACGGTAAATGCCAGCATGATAACCACAGACAAAAAAAGACCGGCTTTCCTGGTTCGTTCAGCAACAAGCAGGGCGGCAGCTCCTATTTCCACCAGGGGCACAGCTATGGTCAGCACACCAGCCAGCCAGCCGGGCAAGGGCTGCTTTTGCATATCATGCACAAACAAGGCATATGCAAACAGTTTGGAAAAACCAGCGTAGGTAAACAGCAGGATCAGCAGGAAACAGGCGGTATCAACCAGCAGTTGTTTTTTCATATGGAAGTATTGGCCTGCAAAGATGGCCTGCCGCAAAGCCCACGGCAAGCCTGTTGATATCGTAAAAGGGAGAACTTATGTTGTATCCCGCAATTTCCTGGGCGTGGTGCCCCAATGCTTTTTAAACTGCTGTACAAAATGCGGGTAATTGTCAAAACCGCAGGCCGCGGCCACTGATTTGATGGGTTCACGGGTGGTCAGCACCAGTTCTTTTGCATAGGCTAAACTGAGCTGCAGCCAGTACCGGTGCACCGTTTGGCCATAGACATGTTTAAACCCTTTCTTCAGCATATCCGTATTGGTCCCTGCGATCAACGCCAGTTCCTTTAAGGACGGGCGTTTACTGACGGACGCGTCGATAAAGGCTTTTGCCTTGCGTATATTCCCCAGGTCCTTCTGTGAAAAATGGAACAGCGCCCCGCCTGTTACCACCGCATCTGCCTGTTCTTTACATTGCAGGACATATTCTTGCAGCAGTTCTGCCACGATACCATCCATAAACATATCAGGCGCTACCTGCCCCGGCGCAATATTCGCCAGCCTTTGCACCAGCAATTGCATACGGCGGGATAAATAAACGGGTTTTGCCTCGAATAGCAGCAAGGATGGAAGAAAGGCCGGCCCCGCATCCAGCTGGATAACCTGTGTATGGCCCTGCTGCAACAGCCACTGGTTACGGATGCCACCGCGCAGGTGAACCAGCGCACACTGGTTTGCTTCGATGGTAAAAGAACCCCTGAGCGGTAACCCCAGGACAAGATGAAGGGCATACACATCGTTTTTTTTAAACCACTGGAACGCCATGCCCCGTTCTTTGACCTGCCAGTCATGCAGCCACAACGTGTATTCTTTTCTCGTGACTGATTGACTTAACAGGCTTCCCCAGGGGCCCTGTAAATAAGTCAGCTCTGCAAGGGGCAATACTTGCTGCCGGAGGGCCGCTGGCGCGGTGCGGGCGCTGGTCGTAACGTCTTCGAATATAGTGGGAATAATGAACTGCATAGGTTATCAGCAGCAATACTAAAACCCTTCTTTGTGTAACAGCACCGTGTATAAAGATTTCGTAGGCTTCGCGCGTTTTTTTAGTAGGGCTATCAAGGTTTTTGCGTGCCGGGCAAAGTAGCTTGCTGCCACAAAATTTATAAGCTATGAACCAACAGATCAGCTTCCAGCAAGCCATAGACCTTGTTACGAGGCTTAAAGCAAACCCCGTGGAAGGGGTACCCGTGAGCGAAACCTTTGGGCTTGAGATTGTAGACGCGGTGACCGGCACAGCGGGATGCACTTCCCTGCGGATCTATTACGGCAAGAAAGAAGACGGCTCCGTTTGTGCCATCCTGGTAGGTGCGGATGAAAACGGTGCGGACTTGACGGACGTGATCGGCGAGGATGGTTTCCGCTGCCCGCCGCTTTGCCCAACCACCTCAGCGTTAAACCCGTAAAACCATGATGCCCTGGTATATCCTGTTCAACCTCTCCATTGTGTTGGCTGCTGTCATTGCAGCCGCCCGTTTCAACGCGTACGGGAAGGCGCTATTTCCTTTCCTGTGCCTGGTATGGCTGGCTGCGGCCAACGAGATACTGAGCCTGGTACTGATGTACACCGTGCGGGATAACAGCATCAATTCTAATATCTATACCTTGCTTGAATTCGGGCTGATCCTTCTCCAGTATTTCTTTTGGAACGGGGGAAGGAAACAGCTTTTTAGTTTCCTGGCCATCGCAGGGTTGTTTATTTGGATACTCGATAACCTGGCCCTGCATGCCCTGCGGGATAACAACTCGCTTTTCAGGATTTGTTATGCGTTCACCATCGTGATCCTGTCCATTGACGCGCTGAACAGGCGCATCATTGATGCCAGGAGGCCGCTGCTAAAGGACACGGTATTTTTGATCTGCGCCGGTTTCCTCTTTTATTTTAGCTGCAAGGCTTTTATGGAAGTGTTTAACCTGTTTGCTATTGGTTACAGCACCGTTTTTGAAGCAAGGCTTTTCTTCACCTTATCTTTTGTCAACTGTATCTCGAATTTACTCTACGCAATCGCCCTTTTATGCATCCCCATGAAACAACAATATTCTTTGCCGTTCTGACGGCAGCCGTCATCCTTTGCCTGCTCATCATATTCTTCGTGGTCAATATCGCCGTATACCACCGTAGGAGAAGGCTGCTCACTATTGAAAAAATATCCGGCGACCTCCTGCTGCTGGAAAAAGAGCAGGCGCGTATCGCGCTGGACCTGCACGACGACATCGGCACCACGCTAACCGGCATCAAGCTACAACTGGAAATGGGCAAGCCGGCTGGCGCGGCCCAGCAACTGGAGCTGGTCATTGAGAAGGTCCGGAACATGGCCGTCAATATGTTGCCGGAAACCCTTGAGAAACAGGGGCTGAAGGCAGCATTGGAGAAATTGCGTTACACGATGCCAGTCAAAATACAATTGTCTTTTAATATCCCTTTCCTGGCAGAAGAAAAAGAACTGCATATTTTCCGGATGGTGCAGGAGATGCTGGCCAATACGATCAAGCACGCCGGTGCCAGCGAGGTGGTGTTGTCTTTATACCAGTCAAAACACAAAATTATCATCCGGTGCAGGGACAATGGCAAAGGTTTTGACCGGGATAAAATATTTGCGCACCCGAAGGGGTCAGGCTTAAAGAATATACAGGCGAGGGCGGATATTTTAAATGCTTCCGTTTATCTTATCACGAGGCCGGGGCAAGGGGTTGTTTGGCAGCTGGAACTGCCCATTTGATTAACCAATAAGATCTGCGGCATCAAGCGGGATTTCTTCAATAGCCCCTTGTACTGGCATCTGTTCAATGTCACCAATTTCATCCTCGAGCACAATAAAACTCAAATTCAGGTTGATGCAGTTTTTATAAGGGATCGAAAATAAATGGCCGGGGATGGACATAGGCTGACCAGGAAGGTTCTGCAAAACAGTAGTGCCATCTTTTGGTGTTTTAAACTCCCTTCTAACCGCATCTTTGATGAGTATCCTGTCAAGTGTTTCACCCTCGCAAATATATTCTACCAAAAATCCGGAGTAGATCATGGTGCCATCCTTTGTGTCCATTACGGCATCAATATACAAAAGGTCAAAATGGTCAATGTTTGATTCCAGCCCGTTAAAAAAATAATACCACCTGCTGTGGAGCCGGAACATTTCGGACCGGCCGTCATCCCAGCCGTAATGCATGGAAAACCACCGGGCAAACCTGCCGAGGGCTATAAAAAGGATAACGATGATCAGGTTATATAAGGCAAACTGGAGTACCAGGTGTTTAAATTCCTTATTGGGTACTGTCGCAGAAATATCCTTTAGTTCTCCACCCGCCAGTTTAATCAATACATCAAAACGGATTTCCTTTTGGATGAACATAAGGGCGATCGCATGGACAAACAACGACAACACAGCCGAAGCCAGGATGGTTTCCAGCAGGGAGAACTTGGGGCCTGGTTTAGCCTCTCTTCCAAAATTATAGGTGATGTAAAAGGCAAGCGGCGGGATCAGTAAAATAAAGATCAGCACTGCCCCTAAGGCAATATTCATTTAGTCAATAATTGCACGGTTTTCCCTGTAACTGCAGCAGATTGTACCTTGATGGTCTTGCCATCAATCGTTACCGTCAAACCGTCGCGGGAGGTAAGTGCTTCACCATCTCCGGCAATCGCATGTACCACCCTGCTGGCAGCAAAACTCCTGCTGAGCAAGGCCCTTCCTTTGTCAGATATTTTTACGGTAGCCATTTTAAAAAATTGTTACAACAAAATTATGCTTTTTTTTGAAAACCATCTGTTAAGGAATAGAGGCCCGTTCGCAAGGCAAATTTTAAAATATCCATGGGTGTCTTTACCTGCAGCTTACGTATGATGGCCCTTCTCGATAATTCCACCCAGCGCCTGCCCTTGCAAAGCAGGTTGCCAATCTCCGTACTTGTTTTGCCATCGCAGATCAGCCGCACAATTTCTTTTTCCTCTTCTGTTAACACAGGGCAGCTATCTTCCGGGCCGGCATTATCTTTCCTTCCTATGAAATAGCCGATCAGTTTGGCTGAGGCAACAGGACAGTAGTACGGCGTTTTCCGGTGTACCGATTTGACAGCTTCGATGATCTCTTCTTTTTTAGAACCTTTAGTGACATAGCCCAGCGCCCCTGCTTTGGCTGCTTCGATGATGAGGTAATCATCGCTGAACATGGAAAAAATAATACAGGAGACAGTGGGTTGGCCAGCGCTGATCTCTTTGATGATATCAATGCCGCTCATCCCTTCCATTCGCAGGTCCGTGATGATTACATCCGGCTGGAGAGAACGCGTAAGTTCAAGCAATTCATGCCCGCCTTTTGCGGTGGACAGTAATTCAATACCTGCTTCGTTGTTGAAAAGGGACTGCAGCCCGTCAAGAATAATTTCGTGGTCATCGGCAACGATGACCCGGATCAATGGTTGTTTCATGGCTTCGCTTTAGAGTGAAAGGAAGCATAGCGTGCAGCAGAATATCCCGGGACAGGATGCAAAATTATAAACTATTGCTTATGAAATCTACTGCCCTGACCACTTTATTATTTGCTGCATTCTCATTGATACAAAAATCATAGGCAGCAGCGACCTGTTTAAATTTATAGTCCTTTAAATGCAGTTCATCCCACCAGTCTTTATCTGCTGCCACACCCCTTGCATCAATATGATAAACCTGTTTGAAGGTATGGGCCAGGTCAATAAAGACTTCATTCATTTCTGAAATAAATAACAGGAGTAAATACCGGTGGTACACTGCGGGGATACCTTTGATCAGCAAAGGCTCTGCCAGCCAGTGCCCGCTGTCAAGCGCCGCATTGACAAACCATTCCAAAGGGTAGCGCCACGAAAAATGTTTTTTCAGCGAAGGGATGGGATAATCATACCCCTGCGTGATGATCATAGTATGCTGCAGTTTGACCGACCGGCCAATGCCTTTAAACATGATCCAGTACTGCATTTTGATGACCCATAAAAAAGCATAGAAGGAGTTGGTGATGTATTGTTGTGCTGCCCACATCTTCTCTAGTTCTGTCGAATCCCATTCGCTGTATCTTTCACTGAATTGATTTTGTGTGTAACGCTTGCAGGCATTGCTTTTATCAACCATAATCGCAACGCGGTCGGAACCCACCAGATCATTGCCGCTGCCGCTGATCAAAAACACATCCGGTGCATGGATAGATAATTCTTCAATGTATTTGCCTTCATAAATAATATTGCTGATCCAGCTCCCGCCGTATGCCATACTGTAAATGGCATGGTTCGGGACCGTCATCAGCCAGTCAATAATATCCTTGATAAACACCGGGAATTGGAACCATGAATCGCCTTCAGCCACGATGATCTTATTGGAGCGCCCTGACGAAAGTTTTGTTTGCAGCCTGAAACCATTCCTTACCAGCTTCCTGTATTTCCTTTGCCGGGCCTTTGTACTAAGCCTGTTAAAAAAACCCATCATACCTGTGCTGGCATCGGATTCCTCCATGAATGATTTTTCATTGATATCATAAATACGCAGCAGCATTTGGTGCAGGTCATCAAAATTGATCCGTTTGTCCGGGTTATCTACATCGGGGTCGTTGGCTGCTTCTGGCGGCCCGACCAATTGCAGGAATTCATTGTGGGTAAACCCTACCGGGTCTTTGAGCAATTGTTGAATGAGTTCCTGTTTTGTGGGCATATTGATTAAACTTTTATGATTTCATGGCGAAGAGGCTAGCCAGCAACGGGCCAAGGATAGGAACTGCTTTCTTAAAAATTTCCGTATAGTCTTCATCCAGCCCAAAGATTTCTGATAATGCTTTTTTCTTTGCCAGGAACTGCTCCCCGGTCAGCTTTTCATCTTTGTCCTTTTCCAGTTCCATATCCACCAGCTTCCGCCCTGTCGCTTTCAAATTAAAAAATACAGGAAGGTAAATGATGGCAATATAAAAGGTATTAAAAAGGCCGTAGGCGTACACCATTTCAGTGGTTAATTCGTTTCCATGTTTAAGAAGCGATTTTTGCAGCAGCACGGTGGCAACGGTGCTGGTGGTAATAATGACCCCGATGATATTGAGCACATTCTGCATCATCACCTTCAGCGACCGGTATTGAATATACAGCATCACACCATCAGGGGAAAGGCCGTTCAACACTGCGTTAATGAGCAGGATCAGGTAGGTGCAGGCTGTCACTGCCACATACGAACAAACGATCACAGACCCCATTTTGAACCAGGCATGGTGGATGAGGTCCTCATGATTCAGGACATCGGGTATGTTCATGTTGCCGGCGAGTTCCTGTATGCCAATGGTAAGGCCAACAAATAAGACTATGACAATAGCAACATTCCGAATGATCATATTGTTTACCTGGTAAGTCTTGATAAGATAGCCGATTTTCTGCCCGATAAAAGGCATGACACTTAACGCAAATACGATCTGGATAAGGGCCATAAAAACCCATAAAAGCACGTAGGGCTCTTTTGTAAAAAAAACAATTGGTTTTGAATGATCAAAAGAGAAATCGCCCATGATAGTTTCAAAGAACATAATGAGCATAGCCAGCATTAAAGTGATGATCACCCATCCGACAAAGCGGAAGGGGTAATAGGTAGGGCGGTTGATGGGCTTGTGTTCCATAAATGTTTATTAAGTTAGGATATGCTGGGAGGCCATTGCTAAAGATCATTGAGATGTTGCTAAAGATTCTTATAAAATACAATGGGTTGAATTTTTACGGCTCCCCTTAACGTATCAATATTTTTAATCCAGATTAAAATAGCATGCAAAGGATATTTTTTTATTAAACATTCATTATTGGTTGCTACAACGGAAAAAGGTTTACCATCCTTAAAGTCGTCTGTAACTATTAGCTCAACGCTATCCGCTGATATTCTGGTTGGTGTCAGCCCTATCTTCCGGAACATACTGTCTGCGGGTGTTGCAGTGACCACACTCCGTAAGTCTTGTGAGCATTTGACCCAAACAGAATGTGTCTTATTGGCAATCCCGGCCTTTCCAGGATATTCCTTTTTCAGGTCGGGAATTGTAGAAATTCGATTTACCTGAAATTGCGTAAAATTAATCAAGGGCGGTATTGCACCAATTTTGTCCGCGCGATTAGTTGTATCCAGTTTTACAGGAGGAATGGCAGTTGCTGCTGACCCAGTCCCTAAAGGTCTGGAAAAAAAGGCGCCAAGCTGGAAATACAGGTAAATTATAATGACCAGGATGATAACAGCGATAATTTTTGTGGTTGGTTTGTAAACTTTTCTTGTTAATAATGGCTGTGGATTCAGGGTATCTTCTGATAATTCTTCACCATCCGTGGTGGCTAATGTTTTTGTTTTAATTGTCGAAAGAATAGCCTTTTCCAGGTAAAAACAAGCAAGGGATGTAATTACTGAAAGTATTAATGCTATTGATATGTAAAACAAAAATTGCATTTCTGTAAATTATTCTGCGTAAATTTTAATGACGAAAAAGATCATAAGACTAAACATGCCTATCACATATGAAAAAATTTTTAGATTTTTATTTGTTGTGCCCTGCAATTTTGAGAGTTCCAGGTTGTAGGAAATCTTAATATTCCATAACATTAAAACAAAATTCAATACGATCACAAAGAAGAGCATCAATGGTTTGAATGATTGTAAATCAGGAGATAACTTTTGCCAATAGTTTCCGTACATGGCCTTCAATATAGTGTCCCAAAGAAAACCGTACGTAAGCAAGTTTAAATCACTGGCAACATTTCCAATCGGAATATTTGCAAATATTTTGAGTGCAACGACTAGACCCACCGTTACAATAACAGTAGCACAGGCCATTGCTAAGTCTAACCATTGCTGATGTGACAAGGGTGATTTTTTTTATTAATGGATATGAGCTTTAAGATAATAAATCAAATTTTAATTTGCAAGCTTTTCATAAATTTTTTTATTCCATAAACGCAGGTTTATTAAATGCAAGCCGTATAGCAGCTTAAGAATTAAAGCCGCCATTGCAAAACCAGTCATCGTTCATGGCTGCCCTGTAAAAAACGGCTTGCCAGGAATTAAGATTGGCGTGTGACCTTGATTCCTCCTCGTCCGAAAGATATTTTCTCACACTTTCAACCCCTGACACCGGCAATAGTTTTTGCAGGTGTGCCTGGATCATAGACACTTCGACAGTTGCTAAAATGGAATAAAGCTTTCCTAACTCAAGTTTTTTCAAAATGAAAAAGTACCCGGCTGGCTAACAAGGCAGTCCAGGTATTCGGTGGCACCACTGAATATTGTATTGTGCAGGGAGAGGAAGGAATCACAGAAGCCTTTAGCCAACTATCGTTCTCTATATCATCATAATAGGGATGAATGAGCTCCTGATTGGCCGCCAGAGGAAACAGGATATCCTTGATATCATTACAGTCTTTACAACAAGGAACCAGGTTAATAGGGACGACGGTTAATCTGGGATATTCCGTTTTTGGGAGGTAATGATCAAGCGTAGTGGCTTGCCGTTGTGAGCAAAAAGGACATATCCCAAGTTTGGCCGACAATAATATACTATCATAAATTGGCCTCCCTGATGCTTTCTTTGCGGCCATCCGGTAGGTATAAACCAGTTCCAGTTCCTTTTTGGTGAGGTTACCATTCACCATGTTTTCCCTCGCGATAGTATGCATGGTCCCCGTTGTAACTTTTTGTTCGAATTCTTCAGAAGCTTCTGTAATCAGGTCCTGAGCTGCTGTTAGCCTTGCTTTAAGGTTGGCATTTTGTACCATATTTACGCAGGTCAGGTAAACATCCTTGGATACGGCTGTGGGCTTGTCAATTTTGCGCATCGGTTTAGTTGTTATTTCTATTCGCTATCAATGCCATTAAAACAGCTCTCGCTTCCTTTCCCAGCTGGTTACCGAAATGAGTGACAATTTCCTGGTATGATTTATTCTCATCGACCTGGTCTGACAATAATTTATAAAAGCCCGAACTGGTTACCTCAAGCCCGAAAACCTCGCTTGTAAGGGTTCCGACATTTTCCCCGAAAGATTCTGTTTCAAGTCGTTCAGCAACCCTTTCATCACCGGCCTTTCGTAATTTCCAAACACAACTTTTGGGTACCTCCTGCAATATAACTGGAGAATGGGTTGCAATAATAGCAACCCCGTTTGTTATGGTTAGCAGGTCAGACACCGCGCGGATAAAGGCTGACAGCAGTGGCGGGTGTAAGTGTGCCTCGGGCTCGTCTATGATTACCAGGGTTTTTTCCTGTAGTGTCTCAACTAACCTCGTGATGGTTAGCAGGACTATTTTGTGGCCCGAACTTAAACTTTTAAAAATATCTGATCCTGTGGTTTTATATTCGTCTGAATCAGCTGTTAACCCAATCAGGTTTTTCACTTCGGAATCCCTGAAGTTGGGGTCAGATTCCAGGGTGGTAATTGCTTCTTTCCACCGGTCATATTTGGGACTGATTTTACAGGCATTCAGGCTTTTTAGAAATTCGTTTCTAAGTATGGTCGTTGATTTTGGTCCAGCGTTTTTTTCAGTACCAGTTTGAATTCTTTTCAATCCGATATAATAATACAGTATCCCCTTGGTTTTATCTTTTTGTTCAGGCTGAGGTTCCGTTTCGTCAAAGGCGCTGAAAGTAACCGAAACAAGGTTTGCAAAAAGTTGCTCATTTTCCAGCAACCCTGCTGCAACAAATTCACCGGATCTCCTGGCATTAGGTTCAACAGATACAAGGGAATCGATCATTTGGTTAAGAAGATAAGTTTTGCCAACACCGTTTCTTCCAATTAGTACGTGAATGTTCGTGGGTGGCGATGATGCCGGTAAAACCTCAAACGAAAATTCAAAACTTCTGCCACGCCCGCTGGTGGGGCTCCTAAACATGAACCTGTATTCTGTAAGCCGTGCGCCGCCATTACATATCCTGCGGAATTGGCCCGTAACGGTCGTTGGGCTGACCGACCTGAAAAAAGAAATGTTGGTAACTTCTTCTCCTACAGCAATTTCATAGCTGGCAGGGATTTTGGCAATGTCCTTCAGGGCAATCAGTATTTCATCCCTAATCTCCGCACCGAGCCTATTCAGATTTTGGTAATATTCATCCGAGGTTCCAAGGGAGAAAAAGTTCTCTTCCAACTGTGTAAAAACAGTATTCATGGGAAGTGGGTGCACAATTTTTTGCTGCCCAACATAAGCAATTTTCA
>JABDGS010000099.1 GCA_013285915.1 Bacteroidota bacterium | reverse complement strand
ATTAAAACCATCAAATATCCCGTTTTACCAAAGTATATAAAATGGCATGCAATAAAAGGCACCCCTTTAGCCCATCCCGCAGTGATGCTGAAAACAGAATGCATCGCCCAACTAAATTATTTTTATGACGATCAATACTATCCCGCTGAGGATTATGATTTATGGACGCGGTTGCTGCTTAAAAATTATAACATTGCAAATATACCGGCTGTGTTGTTAAAATATCGTGCGCACGAGCATCAAACTTCAGAAGTAAAATCGGAGCTCCAGCAATCCAATGCTGCAGTAATTAAAAAAAAATATATATCAGGCCTTTTTAAAGTAAAGTCATCAAAGAAAATTGAAAAGATCTACCTTTTTTTTAACAGGCCCTCGCTTCTTACTTTTAGAAAATTTTACAGCATCGCAGCATATATTACGGGCAAGGCCATAATAACACCGGGTGTTGATAAAAAGAGTTTATTGCTTTATATACAGGATACTGTGCGCAAGAAAGCGATTAAGTCATTCAAAAAAAGGCAGTCATAATTATCACATCTGTAATTGGCAGTGCAAAACACCATATTAACTTTATTACAACCTATAAGATTTGCGAAAAAAAAGCTTTATTACACAGCGCGAAGCCTTAACACCATGTTGCTGTACAACTCTTTTAATAAAAAATACCGGCAATTTTGCTATACTATACCTATAATAATAAATAACCGCAACAGGTACACCTATCTAAAACAGCTAATAACATCGCTGGAGAAAAAAAGGATATACCAATATCAGCATAATTGATAATAATTCTGATTACAAGCCACTGCTTGATTATTATAATACTATTACATACAAGGTTTACAGGTTGCAAAAAAATGTTGGTTACTGTGCGCTGTGGGATACAGAAGTGATAAATGATTTTAAACACGGTTACTATGTTTATACAGACAGCGACCTTGAAATTATTGACGAATGCCCGGATGATTTTATGGCGTTTTTCTTTTTTCTTCTACATAAATATAAAAATATTGGCAAAGTTGGCTTTGGCTTGATGACAGACGATTTGCCAGACAGTTATGCCTTTAAAACAAAGGTAGTTACCTGGGAGGAAGGTGTGTTAAAAAAGGGAAAAAGGCTTGAGAAAAAGGCAATAAAAACGCAAATAGATACAACGTTTGCACTTTATCGTATAGGTAAGTTTGGCCCGGCTTCGGCAATGGAAGCAATACGTACCACTTACCCCTATATGGCAAAGCACCTGCCTTGGTATGAGGATACTGGTAATCTTGATGAAGAACAGAACTACTATTATGCATCTACTTTAACATCATCTCACTGGTCAAAAGCTATAAAAGGGCACTTAAACATTTAAAAGCAGCATGCAAAACAATAAGCCGTTAGTTACTGTAATTGCGATATCGTATAACCAGGAAAATTATGTGCTGGCTACCCTAAATAGTATTAAAAGCCAAATTTATGATAACATACAGCTTATAATTTCTGATGATGCTTCAAAAGACAACACACAGCAAATAATAGCTAAATGGGTAGCGGAAGAATATCCCCAGGCAATTTTTTTGGCAAACAAACAAAACGCAGGGATAACAAAAAATTTAAATCGCGCAATTCCTTACATTAAAGGAACATTTGTTAAGCAAATTGGGTGCGATGATATTTTAACCAATGACTCGGTAAGTAAAATAATGACTAAGTTTGAAGAATTACCGGACGACTATGCCGTTATTTATACAAATATGAGCCGGATTAATGAGCAGGGCAACCTTATTGACGATGTAGGGCTGATAGAAAAAAGAGGGCACCCAACTTACAACGGTTTTGTGTACAAAGAAATGATAACAAGGCCTTTCCTTACATCTGCAAGTATAATATTTAAGAAAGAAGTGCTTGATAAACTAAAGTGCTTTAATGAAAAAGTTTTTTACGAGGACCATGACTTTTATTTACGTGCATCAAAGTTTTTTAAATTTTATTACCTGCCGGAAAAATTGGTGCTGTACCGTGTACACCTCAACTCGTTAATTAATTCTTCATCCAGGATAAAATATTTCATAAATCAATACTTTGTTTACGTAACAAGTTATGACAGCCGGAAGGAGTACAAAAACCTGTATGTTGAGAGGCTTTTGTTTTGCATAAAAAATCTTTACTACAAAAAATTCAGGCGAAATTTTTTATATAGTATGCGCCTGTTTTTAATGACCGGCAAGTTTGTATTTCTAAAATATGCTTTTGCCAGTATTCCATTTATAGTAACCGGCAACACCAAATAGCCCGGTCGGAACTTTTTACCCGGCAACTTACTTAACTCTCAAATTTAGCTATGCAGAGAACAATAAAAAATATTATAAAGCCCCTTGTTCCGCGCTTCATATTTAATTTAAGAAAGGAAAAACAGCAGAAGCAACATCAGGAGAAACAGATTGAAGATTGGAAAAAAAAAGGCAGCCTGCGCCCGGTGCCGCATATAGTTAAGCAATTAACTATAAGTGAATTTAAAAATAAATACTCATGCAATGTTTTTGTTGAAACAGGAACATATCTTGGAGATATGGTTGAAGCGCAAAGAAAAAGATTTAAGAAAGTTTTTTCAATTGAGTTAGGGATTGACCTGTTTAAAAATGCCAAAAAAAGGTTTGAGCCATATAAAAACGTTACACTCTTCCAGGGCGATAGTGGCAAGGTTTTGCCGGAGGTTATGAAATATATTAACGAGCCTGCAGTATTTTGGTTAGACGGGCATTACTCCGAAGGTATTACAGCCAAAGGCGACAAAGACTGCCCGATTTATGAGGAGCTAAATGGCATTTTCGCTGCAAAAAAATGGAACCATATTTTACTTATTGATGATGCCTTCTACTTTAATGGAACAGGTGATTACCCAACCCAGGAGGCACTTACAAACTATATAAAGGCATTTAACCCCAACTATAAGTTTGAGTTAAAGAACGATATACTGTGTTATTTTATATAGCTATTTTGCTGTATATTTTACATTAAATTACAAACGCTTTATAAATACGCTCTTGAAAAAAAGGATTTTGGTACCTATTGTAGGCCAGGGCTCAATTATACATATAATCAGGACTGGTATGCTTGAACAAATGCGCTCCTTTTGTGAGCCGGTAGTGGTATTAATTTGGAAGCAGGCTGACCTTATTGAGGAATTACAGGCATCAGGCATCGAGGCACATGTTATGCCGAAGTACAATATTAGTAACGAGTATAAAATGATTCGTTTAAAAATAAATTTTTGGTACCAGTATTTTAAGCTAAAGTCTCCTAGCACCGACATTCAAAAAAAATATCATGCCACATTCAGGCCGTCAGCAAGCGTGCTAAAACAAAAAATAAGAGAAAAAATATTGTGGCTCAGGCTAAAGGTAAATACGGGCTATATTAAAAAACTTATTGCCCTGGAAGAAAATCAATTATCGCAGGAACCAACGTTTGCTGAATACAGAAGCTGGCTAACAACATTAAATGCGGAAGGCATTTTTACGGTGACCCCTTTTTTGGTAGAGGTGGAACTGGTTGCCCGTATTTTAAAAGGCAGCAGCTTTAAGCTTATCGCTTCAATTCATTCATTTGATAATGTTACCAAGCGTGGTTGGGCCGCTATTTTTTTTGATGATTACTTTGTATGGAATAAATATAATAAGGCAGAGTTGGAAAGGATAAACCCACTGTTTAAAAATACCGGCAGGATAAATATTACTGGCGCCCCCCAATTTGATTTTCATTATAATAAGCAATATTGTTGGTCTAAAGATGAATGGTTGCAAAGGCTTGGCCTGCCGCACGGAAAAAAAGTTATTTTGTACGCAGGTGGCTCAGCAAATCAATTGCCAAACGAACCGCAATACATAAAACATATTGCCACCGCTTTTGAAGATAAACTTATATCCGACGATGCAATAATATTGTTCAGGTGCCACCCATTGGACACTATTGACAGGTGGAAGGCGTACATTGGATATTCACCATTTGTTTATTATGATTATAAGCCGCCTGCCGAAGGCAGGCTTGACCACAATAACTTTACGAAGGAAGATGAGCAACGGCTTATTTCAACCTTATATCATACGGATGTGCATATAAATTTATCGTCAACAATGGCAGTTGACGGAAGCATATTTAATAAGCCGCAAATTGCCCCGTATTACGACGATATAAGAAAAGATGCGGAACCTTACTTAAGGGGCGTTTACTACCAGGAGCATTACCAGCCAATTGTAAACAGCGGTGTTTTAAATTTTGCCGGTTCACGCGGGCAGTTAATTTCACTGGTAAAAGAGACCCTGCAGAACCCCACTGGTTATAATGCAAAATGCCAGGACTGTGTGCGGGAGATAGCCACTTATACAGACGGCAGATCAACAGAAAGAGTGATTGCCAAAATGAAAACTTTTTTTGCCTGATGGATATATTGCATGTATGCCAAAATTATTACCCATCAAAGGGTGGCCCTCAATATACAATGAAACATGTTTCTGAAAGGCTTGTTTCGGATTATGGCGACACAGTTTCTGTTTATACAACAAATTCCGTGTTCGGTCCTGAGTCAACACTATTCAAAAAAATAACTCCTTCATTCGAAGTGATAAACAAGGTTGCGGTAAACAGGTTACCCTTTAACAGGTGGCATTACCCCCTAATAAAATACGCCGGCAAAATATTAGCAAAATCAGCGGGCATAAAGCTGCCGTACCGCATAAATAAGCTCCGTTATGCCCTTGACAGCCCTGTATTAAAAAAAAAGATGCTGCAGTCAACCGCGGAGGTAATTATGGCAACAACTGTTAATTACGATTTTTGCAACTACCCGCTTTGGCGCACTAAAACAAAAAATGCCAAGCCATTTGTGCTTTATGGTGCCATTCACCTTCATAAAAAAATAACGGATGACCACGATCCATCATTAATTAAAGCACGGGCATGCGATTGTTATATTTCAAATACCGAATTTGAAAAAAACGAGATGATTGCGTATGGCGTTAAACCACATAAAATTGTTAACATAGGTACCGGTATTGACGTTGAAAGTTTTGCCTGTAACGAAACCGAGGTTACTGTTTTTAAAAAAAGGCATGGGATTAACGATACTGATATTGTAGTAGGTTTTGTTGGCAGGTTGGTGAAAGGAAAAGGGGCAGGCATTTTGCTTGATGCCTTTAGAAAACTGCACAAACAGGATACGCGCGCAAAGCTGTTATTAGCTGGCGGAACTACAGACTATGTGCCCGTAATTAAAAAAGCGATGCTTGAAGAAAAATTGCCGATTATATTGATTGAAGATTTTGACGATAGCTTTAAACCCGTGTTGTACAATACCCTTGATATTTTTGTGCTGCCATCGCAAAGCGAATCGTTTGGTGTAGTATTTCTTGAAGCCTGGGCCTGCCGCAAGCCAGTTATCGGTACAAATATGGGTGCAATAGCTGCATTGGTAAAAGAGGGGCACGATGGATTGCTTTTTGCGGCTGGTGATGCAGAAAGCCTTTTACAAAAAATAACTATTCTCATAAATAACAAAAACACCCGGGAGGAACTGGGAGAAAATGGCCATAAAAAAACTGTTGCCAATTACAACTGGCCAACTGTTGTAAAAAAATACCGCGATGCATATTTATTGGGCATAGAAAACTTTAAAGCAGAGTATAAGGGCTAATGAGGATTTTACACGTAACACAAAATTACTATCCATCTGTTGGTGGTTCACAATATGCCATCCAAAAAATAGCTGAATACCTCTATGCAGCGTACAATGATGAGGTTACAGTAGTTACAACCAATTCTTATTTCGGACCGCACCGTTATAATTTTAAGAAAATTGATGTTCCAGAGGAGATACTAAATGGCGTTACAATAAAAAGATTTCCATTTTTACGTTTGCATAAAAAGCCAATTAAGTTATTTACCCGGTTTGCGGGTAAGTTCTTACACATAAATTTTCCTGATTTTTTTACTAATCTGCAATTTGGCCCTGTTTCAATATCCATGCGCAAGGCTATTATCAATATGCCTTGCGATGTTATCTGCATATCATCGGTTCATTACAGTTTTGCAAGTTACCCGGCCTGGTTTAAAAAGGATGCGGACAAAAGGCCATTTGTTATTTTCGGGGCACTGCATTTACATAACAACGAGATATCAAATAGTTATTTGAAACGGATTATTGCAGCTGACTATTATATTGCCAATACTGAGTATGAGAAAGCTTATTTAATTTCTAAAAAGGTTGCTGAAGAAAAAATTAAGGTAATTGGGGTTGCCACAGATATCCTGGAAAAGGCGGATTTAACAAGGCCCATGAGTGTATTGAGAGAAAAATATTCAGTTACACCTGGCAAAACAATAATAACTTTTTTGGGCAGGCATGAAATTTCAAAAGGCATTCCCACATTACTTAAATCTTTTTTTCATTTAGCCACAAAACATAAGAATATACAGCTTATAGTAGCAGGGGCAAGGGGTGGTTATACTCCTTCGCTCGAGGCGGAAGCGGCTAACAATGATAATATTCTTGTTCAAACCAGCATTACAGATGAGCAAAAAGCTGATATACTGCGCTTAACTGATGTACTAGTGCTGCCCTCAGTTGAAGAATCGTTTGGCGTAGTTTTCCTTGAAGCCTGGGCATTTGAAAAACCAGTGATAGGAGCAAATATTGGCGCAATTGCGTCGCTGATTAAAGACGGCGTTGACGGCCTTTTGTTTTCTCCCGGTGATTATATAAACCTGGCCACAAAAATGGAGGCATTAATTAATAACGAAGATCTTAGAAAAGAGTTAGGGCAAAACGGGCATAAAAAATTTGTTGCAAATTATACCTGGGATATTGTTGCAAGCCGATTTAGGAAAGTTTATGAATTGGCTATCAATAAACACAATAAACAAATATGAAATTTTCAGAAATAAATAAATTACTAAAGGGTATTCCGTTTATCAGCGAGTCTAACGCTAAAGCTCTTTATAATTTTATCATAGAAAATAAACTTACATCGTGCCTTGAGCTTGGCTTTGCACATGGCGTGGCAAGTTGTTATATTGCGGCAGCGCTGGATGAGTTGGGGCAAGGTTATTTAGTTTCGGTTGATTTGGTTGAAGCCGAAAATATATTTAAGCCCACGATTCAGGAATTACTCGAAAAATGCGGATTGGCTAAGTATGTAACAGTTCATCGGGAGCCTACCGGGTATAATTGGTTTTTGCACAACGATATTAAAAAAAATACGGGTGCTGATAATATTTGCGCGCCTGTGTATGACTTGTGCATTATTGACGGGCCAAAAAACTGGACGATTGATGGAAGCGCTTTTTTTTGCGCTGATAAGTTGCTTAAAAAGAATGGCTGGATAATATTTGATGATTACAACTGGACGTATGCAAAGGCAGCCAAAGTAAGAGAAGTTACGGATGGCATTGCGCACAGGCAACTTTCAGAAGACGAACTTAATTTACCGCACGTAAAGGAAATATTTCATTTACTTGTTCTTCAACACCCGGCATATTCAAATTTTAAAATTCAGCAGGATGGAGATTGGGCGTGGGCGCAAAAAATAGATATGAGTACTAAAAAAATATCATACACGTATTCAACATCAACTAAAGATGTAATTGTAAAAGGTATGCTTTCATTAATTAAAAAATTGAGGAGATAACGTACCATAATGTGCGGTATAACTGGTATTTACAATTTTAAGCGATCTGCCTTACAGAAAGATTTTGTAAGCCGGTGCCTTGTAACTATGCATCACCGCGGTCCAGATTCGCAGTGCATTTGGGATAATGGTGAAAATTATATTACAGGGTTTTGCCGCCTTGCTATACGCGACCTTAGTGTTAACGGCAACCAGCCAATGCTGTCGTTATGTGGTAACTATTGTATTACGTTTAATGGTGAAATTTATAACACTAATATTTTAAAAAACCTGTTGCGGCCGTTTAAAACAAGCTTTGTTTCAACCAGTGATACCGAAATACTGCTGTACAGTATAATTCACCTGGGCATTAAGCAAACACTTGAACTTACAGATGGCATTTTTGCCTTTGCTTTTTATGATGTTAAAAAAAATTCCCTCATTCTTGCAAGGGACAGGGTAGGCATTAAGCCACTTTATATGGGCAGCGGTGCAAATGGTGTTGTATACAGTTCTCAGTACGATCATATAATTAATCACCCCTTCTTTAAAAAAGAGAGCATCAACGTAAGTGCCATTGGCGCGTTTCTGTCTCTTGGCTATATTCCTGAAAACCATGGCGCTGTTACTAATACGGCATTGCTATTACATGGCCACTATTATATAATTGAAAACGGAACGGTAAACTGCCACAAATACTACGATTACCCGCTTACCCAAACCGGCTCAATATCCAACCTTGACGAGGTATTGTATTCTGCAGTTCAAAGCCAGATGGTAAGTGATGTTCCATTGGGTACCTTTATGTCTGGTGGTGTCGACAGTACGCTTGTTACATACTTTGCAAATAAACAGGCGCCAATTAATTCGTTCACAATAGGTATTCGTAATCACCCGATGGATGAGTCAGGCGCGGCGCAGGAGTTTGCTGACATTTTTAGGACCCAACATCATTGTAAATTCATATCGCCTGCTGATCTTTTGCAGCTTGTTAACGACAATACAAGGGCATTTTCTGAGCCTTTTGCAGATTTTTCTTCACTTCCTACTTTAATGCTTTCAAAATTTGCGCGGGAAAAGGTTACAGTAGCATTAAGCGGAGATGGCGGCGACGAACTGTTTTGGGGTTATCCCAGAAATATCTCCGCCTTAAGAAGTATAAAATTCTATACAGGATATGCTATTAACAGGAAAGGCAAACTACTTGTTGCAAAAATAAAAAACCGCCGTGCTGTTAATGTCTCACGGCACTGGAAAGAAAAAGATTTTCTTTCATATTATTATCATACACTTTTTGTAACAGGTGCCTTACAATGGTTGCAGCATATTTTTACAGACGAAGCATTGGACGATTATTATTACGCATCGTTAAAAAATAGCCATACGCAGCTTGATACTACTGGTGATTATATGAACGTGGCCCGTAAGCTTGAAGTAGATACCCATCTTCAACGTATATTATTAAAGGTTGACCGTGCAAGTATGTACCACAGTCTTGAAGTGAGGGTGCCATTGCTTAGTAATGCATTGCTTGACGAAAGTGCTGCGTATAATTACCAGGCCTGCATAAGAAACGGGCAGGGGAAAATTAATTTAAAAGAATCGCTTATAAAAAAAACAAATGAGCAACTTGTAATAAAACCAAAAAAAGGATTTGTTATACCCATGGCTGATTGGATACGCAGTGACCTTAAAAATGATATTACTGAAAAAATATTAAATATGCCGGCCCATCTTGGCTGTATGTTCAGCAAACCACAACTGGAAAAACTTATTAACGATCATATGGCGAAAAATAATGATTGGAGCTGGCTTTTATGGGCAATCTATTCGTTGGTAAGCTGGGATGCACATCACAGGAACAATAAACAACTTACATTTTGACAATTGCTATTGTAACTATATCATTCCCTGCATTAAGCGAAACGTTTATCTCAAATAAAGTCATTCACCTTGCAAAAAGGGGACATGATGTTATTGTATTTTGCAACAGTATCAACAACACGCTGTTCACCAAAATTTTTAGCGGCGTTAGCAACGTAAAAGTGATTGCATTCAGCAGGCCGAGGATATTGAGATATATTACATTGCACCCCTCCGCCCTTTTAACCGGTAAAAGAGGAACTGAGTTAACTGGATCAATAATCAACAAAGTGCGCTTATACTATATCAGTAAGCATAAACCAGATGTAGTTCATATTGAGTTTTCTGGCCTGGGTATTTTATACTTACCTGTGTTAAAAAAACTTGGCAGTATAAAAGTGGTCAGTTGCCGCGGTTCAGCAGAAAAAGTAATGCTGCTTACCTCACAAGAGCGAAAAAAAAATACGACGGCGCTTTTTGATCATGTAAACGCTGTTCATTGCGTATCGGGTGATATGAAGGAAACCATTCTGCCCTATTGCACAGATGCTTCAAAAATATTTATCAACTTCCCAAGTGTCGATCCTGAAATATTTAAACGCCGTCTGCCCTTTAAACACAGGCCTGTAAATATTCTAAGCATTGGGCGTTTTACTTTTCAAAAGGGTTATCTTACTGGCTTATTAGCAATGAAAAAACTAAAGGAAAGTTTCACTGATTTTAAATGGACAATTATTGGTGATGGCCCGCAAAAAGAAGAAATAATCTTTCACATCCATAACCTGGGGTTAACAAATCATGTTCATCTTGCAGGGGCTAAAGGCCGGGCTGAAATACTTGAGGCATATAACAGTGCCTCACTATTTTTTTTACCAAGCGTATATGAAGGAATTGCGAATGTAGTTTTAGAAGCAATGAGTATGGAGTTACCTGTTGTTGCTACTAAAAGTGGCGGTATGAGCGAGGTTATAAAACACGGGTACAACGGTATGCTTGCCGATATTTATGACTGCAATGCCATGGCGGTTAATATGCTGGTATTAAGTAACGATGGAGAAAAAAGCTTGCAAATGGGTATAGCTGCAAGGCAAAGAATACTGCAGCAGTTTACTATTGACAAGCAGGCTGACATTTTTGAAATGGAATATAAAAAACTATTAAACACCGGCGCTTGACATTTACTTTTATACGCTATACGCAACCATCATGGCAGCTGAATATATTGCCAAAGCAGCACAAAAAATTTGCATCAAGCTATATAAAAGAAGAAGATGTGCCTGCAGGGATGATTGATGAACGTTTTGAAACTTTGTCAGCGCGGCTGGCAGACGCTGGCTATAATCTTTGCATAAGAGGCCATCTCTTGCAGTCGTCGCCAGACGAAGTAAGCAAGCAACACAGTTTGCCACCCCCCACCTTAAAAGACGAGTACACATTTGTACGCAAATATTGGGGTGCCCCCTGGGCAGCCTTTGCCTTACTGCTTCGGCTATTTACATTAAAAAATCCTTTTGCGGAGGTAGCGGCTTATGCGGCAACATCAAAAGTAAAACGTATAAACCCCTATCAGCAGCCGTTTATTGATGCAAATTATTCAAAATTTTCACCGGCCATTCTCCCTTCCTCTTTATTGGTGGGCATTATTATCCCAACATTAAACAGGTACGTTTATTTAAAAGATGTACTCCACGACCTTGAAAAACAATCTTACAAAAATTTTGAGGTGCTTGTGTTTGACCAGTCAGATAATTTTGACAAATCTTTTTATGATCAATTCAGTTTAGATATTAAAGTACATCACCAAAAAGAAAAGCTGCTTTGGACTGCGAGAAATAATGCAATTAAAAGCACAACAGCAGAGTTTCTTCTTTTTTTTGATGATGATTCACGCGTAAATGAAAATTGGATATATGAGCATATTAAGTG
Organism: Bacteroidota bacterium; assembly: GCA_013285915.1. Lineage (GTDB taxonomy): Bacteria > Bacteroidota > Bacteroidia > Chitinophagales > Chitinophagaceae > JABDFW01. The sequence continues at coordinate 4,070 of JABDGS010000099.1, read as the reverse complement.
CTTGGATTTTTTTTCGGCAGATATTTCAGCGGGAGTCTCTTTAGCAGCAATAGGTCAAAAAATTCCTGCAAGCTATGGCTACTTCAGGTGGGCAGATCAATTCGATTCAGGTAACGCTATGGTAAAGAGAAGTGTTTTTAAAAAAATTGGTTTGTTTGATGAGAAATTTAATGGGCAGCGAATGGGCGATGGCGAGTTTGGTTACAGGGCATATTTAAATGGGTTTAATAGCATATCGAACCCAAATGCTTCAAGAATTCATTTAAAAGTAGGCAGTGGTGGCTTGCGGGAAATGGGTAGCTGGGATGGCTTTCGGCCTAAAAAATGGTTTGCACCTAAACCTATTCCAAGCGTAGTTTATCTTTATAAAAAGTATCTTTCACCGCCACTGTACCGTAATGCAATATTTATAGGCATTATGCTTTCCAACATCCCCTATAAATATAAACGCAGTAACAAAATGCTGCTGGTTAGTATTTTGCTAACCATTTTTAAATCGCCTGTTTTACTAATACAATTTTACAGGGCAAAAAAAATAGCTGCAAAAATGTTTGCTGGTGCTCAATCGCCTGAAATACTAAAACAGTAATAAATAAATGCGGCCACAATATGGTTTGCTGCGACACCCCAAAATAGCAATTGCTTTTATATACACAACATAAACTAACTGTTAAACACAAAAAAGCCCGTTGACTATTGCAAAATAAATTTAAAAGGCTGGCAATCATCTCGGACTGTATTCATATGTACGATGCAGCAGGTAATGCAGTTACCGAAGTGCATATTTTTTGCAGGCAAATGCAGGTTTTGGCTTCAAGGTTTCAGCATACAGTAATTTGTTGTCCATTTATTTCATATAGCAGCGACAGGGTTACTACTGCTTATACAGATAAATCTATTGAGTTTATACCCCTGAAAAATGTTGGGGGTGATACGCTAAAAAATAAGTTACAGATTATTACAAACATTCCGAACTGGATAAAGGGCTTCAGAAAGGCAAGGAGAAACGCCGACATAGTGTATTTGCGTTTTCCAAATAATCTTAACATTATTGGTTTTTTTTATTTTTACCTGCATGCGTCCAAAACATTTGCAACCTACACCGGCACATGGATGAATTACGATAGCGAACCAGTAACCTATCGTTTTCAAAAATGGTTACTGAAGGTTTTTTTTAAAGGGCCCGCATGGATATATATCAATGAAGAAAAGCGGGGCAAAAACCTGTTTAAAGGTATAAGCCCATCATATACGCAACGGGAGTGGGATGAAGAAACTGAGCAGGTGCAAAAAAGAATCGAAAGTATACGGCTTAACGCCATAGCAAGGCCTGTTTTTATTACGGTAGGTGCGTTAAACCCAAATAAAAATCAGCAATTTATATTAGACGCGTTTAAAATTTTACATGACAAAAATTTTGATTTTTACCTGTATGTAGTTGGAGATGGAGAACTTAAAAATAGTTATGAACAGTTTGTACAGCAACATAACCTGGCGGATTACGTAAATATTTGCGGAAAAAAAGATTATACTCAGCTAAGGGCGCTATATCGCCAATCGCATTTTTTAATACAGGCCACGCTTGTTGAAGGTTTTGGCAAGGTACCCATTGAAGGCTTTTTTCATGGCGTAATACCATTGTTAAATAACGTTGCCCTTGCAGAAGAAATGACTGGCAATGGTGAAAGAGGGTTTGTTTTTTCAGCATCGCATGTAAACAACCTGGTAATGCTAATAAAACATGTTACCGGTTTAAAAACACAATTACCCGGGATGATTAACAACGGAAGAGCGTTTGCAAAAAAACAAACCCTGGAAAATTGGGCAGGCGATTATATAGAGAAAATTAATGAATACTATAAACCTTAAGGCCGCTAAACAGGAAGGGAGTTTTAAAGATAGCAAAGCTGTAAAATATTTTGCGGCCCTTATTATTGGTTTAGTTATAGGTAGCAGCAAGGTGGCTGATACAGCTATGGCCGTACTTTATGCTCTATTTAGTCTTTATTGCCTGTTTCTGGCTTTAAAGGGTGATTTAAAAACGCTGTTTAAATTCTTTCCATATTTTGTTTATACTGAAATATACGTAAGAGCTTTCCCCTCATTCCTGCCAAACATTTATGCCGATTATTTATTCCTCGCCATTTTTGCGTTATTATTGTTAAAGCAGGGGTCTACATTCAGACTTTATTCAATTTCTTTTGTCTTTATCGGGCTGTATGCCTTAATTGAGATAATTGATACTGTGCGTACCAACGAGCCCGATTTTGCCAGGATACACTCTGTTAACAGTATAAACCTGTTTTTAGTAACGCTATGGGCATCATCAAACATTTTAAAGCTTTCAACACTTAATACATTACTAAATAACTTTAAGATTGCCAGCATATACCTTGCCGGCATTGTTTTAGCAGCCCATCTTTTTGGGCATGTTGAATACAATACAGGCTCAAGTTTTGCTGCCAGTAATGGGCTGGCCCCTGTTCAGTTAAGTGCTTATCTCGGGCTGGGGGTTGTTCTATTATTTTTATCAATTGTAAATACACTTGAAAAAGAGGATATCTTTCTAAACCTCCTTTTTTTTATATTACTGCTTATATTAATGCTCCTTACGTTCTCTCGGGGAGGTCTTTATTTTTTTGCGGTAATAGCCGTATTGTACATGCTTTTTAACCGCAAAAACCTGGGCAGCTATTTTATTTTTCTCATACTTCTGCCCATTGGGTATATTGTTTATTACTATGTAGTTTCTGCAACCAATGGCCTAATTGTTGACAGGTACGAGCAGGCCGGCGCCTCTGGCAGAGATTTGCTTGTTGAGGTAGGCATTAAGATTTTTCTTTCCGATCCGCTTGCCGGCATAGGCACAGGTAATTTTAGTAAAGAAATTGTTGCCCGCCATTTATATGAAGTTGAATCTGGCGCCCACAACGAATTTATACGTGCAGCGGCAGAACATGGCATTATTGGCATTATAACATATTGGGGATTTTATCTTTTCTTATTTTTTGAGATAATGTCACGCAGGGGGGTTTTCAGGCAGTACTCACTATACTTTTTTGCACTCTTCTGTCTTATCTTAATTCACAATGGTTTGAAAATAGTTTTACAGCCTACTATCTTGATTTTGGCAGTAGTTACTCCTGCATTCGCAGTAACAAAAAAAACTAAGTGAGTACCAATTTAATTACAAGTACAGAACAGCATACTGAGGAAATTTCAAAGTGCCATTTACGGTGCTTTAAAAATTCATTATCATCTCAGTTAGGACTGGCATACACAAAAAAAACTTTTGAATGGTTTCTCAAAAGCAAAAACCGCTTCCTGTTTCATGTTGTTTCTGACGGAAAAGTGGTAGGCTATTGCGGCGGGTTTATGCCACAATATATTGGAGAAGGCTCTACAAGCGGTATTATGCAATACACTATGCGGCAGGCTTTTACGGGGGGTTTGTTACACCCCTGGCTGTTGTTTCACAAAGAAGTTATGGCCTTATACCCGCTTATCTTTAAAAACATAGTTAAAAAAATGTTTCCAAAAAAACATGCAGCTGCTGACGCGGAGACTGTTAAGCCGTTTGATAAACGAGTGGGGTTGGTAGTTATTGGTGTTGACCCTCAATTTAGGGGTTCTGGTATATTTCAATTGCTAATGCATGAATTTGAAGCCAGGGCTATTAGTTTTAATATACACAAATTGGTCTTATCTGTTAGGAAAAATAATGCACGGGCAATAAAGGCTTATACAAAACAGGGTTGGTTTGTAACCAAAGAGCACTTAAACACACAGGAAATGTGTAAATACCTGCAGTAAATTTTATTGCTCAATATACGTGTTCAATCCCAGGTTTTAAACATGACAAGGCACTATTACAAGCTTGTTGTAAAAATATTTAACAGTATCCTGTTAAGGATAAATGCATTTGCAGTGAGTAAGTTACTTACGGCCACAAAAAAAGCACCTGCCGAAGTTAAGCCTGTTTTAATAGATGCTTATTATAAAAGCATAGTACGCAAACAAAAATTTTTAGTCAGTACTACAGGTAATAAGTTGCTTATACAGCACATTAT
>JABDGS010000098.1 GCA_013285915.1 Bacteroidota bacterium | reverse complement strand
CGTGGTAGGATTACTGGCTGTACTTATACTTAACTATTTTATAGGATGATAATTTAAACTTGCATATTATGACACCAGAAGAGAATTTTGCCAAACTTGGCCTTACTTTACCGCCCGCGCCAATAGCAAAGGGAGTTTATAAACCTTTGCTGATTGATGGCAAGCATTGTTATGTGTCAGGCCACGGGCCATACTTGCCCGACGGAACTAATATTACGGGAAAGGTGGGTGTTGATTTACATGCAGAGGAAGCAAAGCATGCAGCACAACAAGTTGGCCTTGCAATATTGGCTACGCTTAGGGAAGGCCTGGGATCGCTAAATAAAGTAAAAAAGGTTATTAAAACATTAGGGATGGTAAATGCAGTACCTGATTATGAGAACCACCCATATGTAATAAACGGGTGCAGTGAATTGTTTGCAAAAGTGTGGGGGCACGATAAAGGTATTGGTGTACGCAGTGCTGTGGGCATGGGAAGCCTGCCATCTAACATTGCGGTGGAAATAGAAGTATTATTTGAGTTGGAATGAGACGGGTTTGAAGTTTAAAGTTTGAGGTTTAAAGTTCTTTAAGCGGAGGGAGAATATTTAAGGATTAATAGCACAGGGCAAAAGCTGTGAACTTCAAACTATAAACTGTTTAATCGCCTTTGCAGGTGTTTTCACCTGCAAAGAATAAAAGTTATCATCGTTGGTGAAAACACCAACGATGGCGAAATGTAAAACTATGAACTGTAAACTTTAAGCTCTGCGCCCTTTGCGTTTCTTCAACTTTGTGTTCTTTGCGTTAAAAAAGCACAACCGCAAAGTGCGCAAAGGCAAAAAACCGCAAAGTGCCCAAAGTAAAACTTGAAGCACTCCACAAAAACTACAAACTTCAAACTATAAACTGTTCTTATGGAATGGTATACTATTAAAAATATTGACACGATCGATTCGCCTGCATTGGTTTTATACAAAGACAGGATACAATACAATATTGAGCAGGCTGTGAATATGGTAAAAGATGTCGAGCGGCTCAGGCCGCATGCCAAGACTAATAAAATGGCTGAAGTATGCGGCATGATGATGGATGCAGGCATACTAAAATTTAAATGCGCCACCATTGCAGAGGCTGAAATGCTTGGTATGATTGGTGCCAAAGATGTTTTGCTTGCCTACCAGCCAGGCGGTCCCAAGATACAAAGGCTGTTTGCGCTTATGCAAAAATACCCCGCAACCAAATTTTCCTGTTTAATTGACAACATCAGTTCAGCGCGAAATATTTCAGGTGGTTTCTCTGCCAACAATTCTTCAATTGACGTATACATTGACGTTAACAATGGCATGAACCGCAGCGGCATAAAACCTGCTGAAGCGTTTGAATTGTTTGGGGCAGCGCGTGTAATACACGGCATACAAATAATTGGGTTGCATGGCTATGACGGCCATATAAGAGATACCAATGTTGGTGAAAGGCAGCACAGAAGCGATGATGCTTTTCAACAGCTAAAAGAGTTGCAGCAAAAAATTGCTTCGGAGTATAGTATAACACTAAAGCTGGTTACTTCAGGCTCGCCTACTTTTCCTACACATGCCCAGCGGGAAGGGATTGAATGCAGCCCCGGTACGTTTGTGTTTTGGGACTGGGGTTATAAAACCGCCGTGCCTGATGAACCTTTTGAGCTTGCAGCGCTTGTTGTAACAAGGGTAATATCTATTATTGACGGAACTACTATTTGTACTGACCTGGGGCATAAATCTGTTGCGGCGGAAAACCCTTTTCCACGTGTACATTTTTTAAATGCGCCTGAGGCTACACCTATTGGCCAAAGTGAAGAGCACCTTATAGCAAAAGTGCCCGACTCAGGCAAATTTGCCATAGGTGATGTGTTATACGGTGCGCCTATACATATTTGCCCAACAGTTGCTTTGTATGAAAGGGCTTTGGTTATAGAAAACCACGAAGCGGTAACTGAATGGAAAGTTATTGCAAGGGACAGGAAGATAACGGTGTAGGTCAGAAGTCAAAAGTCAGAAGTGAATTACTACAATAGATTTGACGATTCGTGTCACGTTTCAGTATTGAAGATTGACGCTTTATTTCTCACTTTTGACTTTTCATTTTTCACTTTTCACTATCTAATTTTATCAGCATGTTTACGATAGACGCGCATTTGGATCTGAGCATGAATGCCATGGAATGGAACCGCGATCTGCGGTTGCCTGTTATGGATATACGCAAACGGGAAGAGGGTTTAAACGATAAGCCAGACAGGGCTAAAGGAACAGTTTCATTACCTGCATTACGGGAAGGAAATATTGGGCTTGTGGTTGCCACGCAAATTGCGCGTTATGTTGCCCCGGGCAATTCATTACCTGGCTGGCATTCGCCCCAACAGGCCTGGGCGCAAACGCAGGCGCAATTGGCCTGGTATAAGGCCATGGAAACAGAAGGTGAGATGGTGATGATAAAAGAGGCAGCAGCGCTTGAGCAACATATTGGTCTGTGGACAAACAACGATGCAACAAATAAACCTGTTGGCTATATTTTAAGTCTTGAAGGGGCTGATTCATTAGTTACGCTGGATAACCTGCATATCGCGCACGGGTATGGCTTACGCGCTTTGGGGCCTGCGCATTACGGCCCCGGCCGCTATGCCAATGGCACTGATGCCACGGGCCATCTTAACGTGCAAGGGAAAGCCTTACTGCGTGAAATGGAAAAGCTGAATATTATTCTGGATGCAACCCATTTATGTGATGACGCATTTTGGGATGCTATGGACATTTTTAATGGCCCTGTTTGGGCAAGCCATAATAATTGCCGCGCACTGGTAAACCACAACCGCCAGTTTAGTGATGAGATGATAAAAGTGTTGATTAAACGCGGCGCTGTTATTGGTGGCGCAATGGATGCATGGATGATGGTACCAGGCTGGCAGCGGGGTATATCAATACCGCTGGAAATGGACTGCAATCTTGAAAAAGTGGTTGACCACATGGATCATATCTGCCAGTTGGCGGGCAACACTTTACATGTGGGTTTGGGTACTGATCTTGACGGGGCATTTGGTAAAGAGCAAAGCCCTTATGACCTTGAAACCATCGCCGACCTGCAAAAAATACCTGCGTTGTTTTCTAAACGGGGATATACCGCACAGGATATTGAAAACATCATGCATGGCAACTGGCTGAGGTTTTTAAGAAATGCATGGAAGTGAGGAAGTGAAAAGTCAAAAGTGAGAAGTGAATGTTTTTAGTCAACCTGTAATCCCGAAACTTCGTGTTTTCTTTTTTATTTTTTCTGCTTCCTCAGTCTTTCTGCTTTATTAGACCCGGCGTGAGTACCGGTTTTATACGGTCCGTTGAGCATATTTGCAAGGGCTTTCTCTGCACCAGTTGTATCTCCAGCCTTAGCTGTTTTATTTTTCGAAGGGTTTTGTTTGGTACCGGAACGTTTTACTGTTTTGGCCGTTAGCTTATCAACCTTGGTTTTAGGGTTAATAATATTCTCTTTTGCCAGGCCTTTGGGGTAACCGTTAAAATCCTGGCCTATGTGCTCATCGTTGCTTTGCTGCACTTTTTCTTTTTTATCCATCGGGTTTGTGTTCTTCATAAAATGTTTCTTATACCATAGAAAATTTCATGCAACCGCAAAATCAACCGGTATGAGAAGATATCTTAACCCTTTTTTTTAATAGTTGGGTTAAGCATTATCCCGCCTCATCCCTTACCTGGCATTATTAAAACATGGCTTACATAACTTTAGAGATATAGTAGTATGATAAAACCCCATTTAGTCACATTATCTTTTATACTGTCCCATTTTTTTTATTATCATCCTGCAACGGACAGTTACTTTCAAAAAGTGTTTAGCGCCCTGAAAGTTTATGTACAGCATGCCAGCCAGGAAAGGGTTTTTGCTGAAGGTATTGGCAATAATTATGCGCCGGGTAACAATATCCGTTTTTCTGCTTTTGTTGTTTATAACGGCGCAGCATCGCCGCTAAGCAAAATAGTTTATGCGGAATTAATAAATGATACAGGCAAAGTAATTAACCGCATTATGCTGCCAGTTAACAATGGCGTGGCCTACGGAAATTTTAAGCTTCCGCAATCTATTGAACAGGGAGGTTATTATATAAGGGCATACACATTGTGGATGCTGAACTTCGATTCGTCGCTGCTGTTTTTAAAGCATATCAGCATACAGGACTACCCTGCAAAAACAAATATTGCCCATGCGGCAGACTATACTGTGGAATTTTACCCTGAAGGTGGCAATCTTGTAAATGGGCTAACCAGCCAGGTAGCTTTTAAAGCAACACACGTTAATGGCGACCCTGTAAATATTCATGGCATAATAAAAGATACCAGCGGTGCCCTCTTTGCCCCTTTAAATACATTACACGATGGCATTGGCCGGTTTATGCTTCACATACCGTTACCAGGCAATGTTTATAAAGCAGATGTAATATCTGACGACGGCATACATAAAATATTCACCCTGCCTAAAGCACAGGAAAGCGGTATTGTGCTGCATGTTGAAAACAATTTTGATACGGTTACCAACAGCCTGCATTACAGGATTTCACGCTCAACGGCAAACATGGACCTATACCAGCACCTTTTTTTATGTATAAAAGCCAATGGGCATTTCACGTTTGATAAAGTGGATTTTGATTCAGCATACGCGGGCAATGATAATGATACCCTTATTTATGCACCAAGCCCCCTGCCGGTTGATACCACTGCTGAAGGTGTTGCACAGGTTACTGTTTTTAACGGCCTTACAGGCGATATACTTGCACAGCGGCTTTTATACAACCGCAACAATAAAGGCATTGAAACAGCAGCGTTAAAAAATGAGCATGGCAACATGGCCATTACAATACCTGCAGCATTTAAAGGGGCATATACGGTTTCGGTGAGTGATGGTACTGCTGTTAATGAAGGCGAAGGCAATTCGCTTGCTGCCGATATAAGGTTAATATCGCAGGTGAGAGATACCATAAACAACGGCAGCTGGTATTTTAATGGCTATGAAAAACAACGGCAGCTGGCGCTTGATGCTTTACTGCTTACCTGCCACCCCAATTTTAACTGGCAGCAGGTATTAAAACGCGACACCGTTGTTATAAAATACCCGGTTGAACAAACATTTGCGCTAACGGGGCATGCATATACCACAAAGAAAAATATGCGGGTGCCGGTAAAAGGCAACTTAACGCTTATTGCCGAAGCAATTGACGACAGCCTGCGTGATGTGTACAGTATTCCCGTAGATACAACAGGGCTTTTTGTTATGCCGGGCCTGGCCTATAGCGGTCGTGTTGCTGTTTACACTAAGAACGAGGATAAGCGAAGGGACATTACAGTAGAGTTTGATAAAAATATACTGGATTCAATAAAAACGGTGCATGTGCCTGCAAAAATGCCAATTGTTGCAAAAGAAAATAGTTACCCCCCAAAACAATACAGGCAAATTGGTGATAATATTAAGCCCGATACCAGCCATATAACCCTAAAACCGGTAACAGTAAGGGCAAGGGCTATGAGCCGTGCTGACAGTATTATTTCCGTATACGTATCTGATGCTTTTCAAAGCGGGGCTTCAGCTAAAACCTACAATCTTATTGATGAACCGGGAAGCCGCAAATATTCACAAAATATAATTGAGTGGCTGCAGGCCAATGTACCCGGTATTGCGGTTGAAACACTAAGCGACGGATCGGCAAAGCCACGGCAAACCATTATTTACTGGCGGTTAACCCATGGCAGCCAGAACCCCGCTTTTAACAGGCCTGCACTATACATTGATGAACTGCGATGGGATTTTTCAAGCGCAATAACAGAACTTGCGTTTTTAAAAGTGACCGATGTAGCTTTAATAAGGGCTTACCCACCCGGCACTTTTGGCTTAGCTATGGGCAATTCGCCCAACGGGGCTATATTAGTTTATACAAAAAGAAGCAAGGGTTTTGCCTTTGATAATAGTACCGCATCGCATTTAAGCAAAACAATAAAACAGGGCTACGCAATAACCGAGACCGTACCGGTGATTCCCGACGGTGATGCCTCTAACGACAAGCATACCCTTGTTTATTGGAACCCCGCGCTGCATACTGACAGTACCGGCCACATATTTAGTACCCCAATCAGTACCACAGTCGCCGGCAAAGCTGTGCGCATAAAAGTGGAAGGTATTGCAGCAGACGGTACTTTACTTGAAATGGATAAAGTTATACGGCCACCTGCACAATAGGTACTATGCCTGTTTTTTTATTTTTCTTTATTTTATCCGGCAGTGATGCCAGGATGGTTTTTTTAAGAATTTCAACAAGCCTTTTCTTCACAAAATCGCGGTGGGTAACAATACTTACCTCACGTACCGGCGCAGGATCTTTAAAAGTGCGTATCAATTCTGTTTGTTTTTTAATCATACCCATTGTTGAAAGTTCGGGTAAAATGGTAATGCCATCATTTAACTCTACCATGCGCCTTAATGTTTCAACACTGCCCGCTTCGTATTCAAAATTACTGCCCTCATGGGTTGCTTTCCTCAGCTCGCATAAAGAAAGCATTTGCGAGCGAAAACAATGCCCTTCTTCCAGCAGCCATAACTTATCGGGGTCAATATCTTTTGGCAGCACGTACCGCTTTTTATGTGCTGCATTCTTTCTTGATATATAGGCAACCATTTCTTCATAAAACAGCACATCTTCCTTAATGCCTTTTTCCCCAAGCGGGGTGGCTAAAATACCGGCGTCTATTTTGCCTTCCCTTAACTGTGCTATAATCTGCGTGGTTGTAAGTTCGCTTACAATAAGTTTAACATGCGGGTAGTGGCTTGTAAAGGCGGGAATAAATAACGGCAACAGGTAAGGTGCTAACGTAGGAATAACGCCAATTTTCAATTCTCCCTTTACAATATTCTTTTTCGCGTCAACAATTTCCTGCAGCAGGTCCCTTTCTGCTAAAATTTTCCTCGCCTGCTCAATAATTTCTATACCTGCGGCGGTAGGCAGCACGGGTTGTTTATCACGGTCAAATATTTTGGTACCCAGCTTAGTTTCCAGTTTGTGTATTTGCATGCTGAGGGTGGGCAGGGTAATAAAGCATTTTGCGGCTGCCTGTGCAAAATGGCGGTAAGTATCTACCGCAACAATATATTCAAGTTGTGTAAATGTCATTTAGGGGGTTGATAGTTTTTATCTATCGCAATATAAAAGTAATACCAATCAGACTTTAAAATTGCTTTTATCCGCCTCATCCCCTAACCCCCCGTCCGTCCCGGCACGGGCGGGCTTCTCCTCCCGGAGAAGGGCCCGACGAGATTGTGGAGAAGAGCAAGTATTTTTAAAGTCTGATTGATATAATTGGTTTTATAAATTGAAAAAAGCCGCCACGGTTAATTTTATTCAGAATGCCTGCTATTGACTTTTAAAGTTGCTTTATAATTGCACCGTTTTGGTGTACCACCAGGGTATGTGCTGCGCCGTGTACCAGCGGATAATTATTATCTGTGTGTCCAACGGGGAAACCAAAGCAAACCGGGTATGTGTACTCTTTTACTTTCTCAGCAATTATATCATATACCTGCTGGCCAAAAGGAATTACAGTGTCTTTCATTTCAGTAAAGCTGCCTATTATAAGCCCGGCAAGATCGCCAAGCATGCCTGCACGCTGCAGTTGAATAAACATGCGGTCAATATTGTAGATATATTCGCCCACATCTTCCAAAAAAAGAATTTTACCGGCAGTATCAATTGATGAGGAAGAACCCACCAAATGCGCAACCAGTGAAAGGTTGCCACCCACCAACACCCCGGTAGCTTCGCCGGTGCGGTTTAGCTGATGTGCGCCAGTAGTATACATCATCTTCCCCCCCGCCAGCGTTTTGCGTAAAGCCTGTATAAAAATATTATCCGCACCGCCATCATTAAATGCTGCCGCCATAGGTGAGTGCAACGATGCTGTTTGCAATTTACTGTACAGGTGCGCATGCAGTACGGTAATATCGCTGTAACCGATGATCCATTTCGGGTTTTGCAAAAAGGCTGTAAAATCAATCCTGTCAATTATCCTGCTTACACCATAACCGCCGCGCCCGCAAAGAATGGCCTTTATGCTTTCATCATCCAGCATGGTTTGCAGGTCAAGTAACCGCTCCCCGTCTGTGCCTGAAAAGTAATTATGCTGGTTGCCAAGTGTTTTACCAACTTTAACCCTGTACCCCCAATACTTAAGGGTGCTGATACAGGTTTGTGCTTTTTCATAAGGCATATAACCAGCGGGGCACACAATACCAATGGTATCGCCGGGGAGGAGGAAAGGGGGAATGGTTATCATAGGTTTCATAATCCTTTTATGATGTTTTCCAAATCTTTTGTTGTAATAATCTGGGTAAAACCTTTTCGGCGTAACCCTCGCAATAGCTTCAGATCTCCTGTCCATAATAACCCATTATAGAGCATAGCTAAGGCAACAAACGCAGTGTCATTAATATCTATGTTTAATAGCAGGTTTTGAGCTTTTTTAACTATTTCATCAGGCATATCATCGTCGCTTACCACAATGATATGATTTAGTAAGACCTGGATGTTGACTGTGATGGCGGCAGGAGCGCTTAAAGTTAAACGGCTGATAATAGCTACTTTATTATCAATTTCCGAAATTAAAAAAGATGGCACTTTAAATGTAATGCTGTTACCTGTATGAGCAAGTATCTTAAATTCGTTTCCCTTATTGTTAATTAACGCTGAAATAAGAATGTTGGAATCGGGAATTATTATCATTGCAATCCGCGCTTTGCAGCAAATTTTTTCCAGGCGTCAGCGGTAATTTCATCAGCCAGTTCCTGAATTTTCTTTTTAGTAACGCCTTTCCGGGGTTTTACTACCGGCAAATCAATAAAACTAATTACACTTTCAAGTTCTTTTTTTGACAGCCGCCTTGAAATTGTTATAGTAGTTTTATCTTTTTCCTGCACCGCAGTTACCATACCTGTTTTTTATAAAATTACTTAAATACTAAATTCCTTTAAAATCCAAGTTACAAAAAAAATCAATTTTTCCAAACTGGTATACACCAGTTATTCTAAAGAAAGCTATTTTTTATTGACGCAAAAATCTATATCCAGCAATAATATTTTGCTTTACTCTTTGCCCCAAAGTAATCTTTTGTTCCAACAACATCTTTCTCAAAAAAACCTCAAAAAAAGTTGCCGAAAAAGTGAGACAAAACACTGTTTTTTATATTTATAGGTGGAAAGCTTACCTGGTTGCAAAACAGGCCGCTACCTTAACTTATGCAGCAATTTAAAAGAATACCACAGCAAAGCGGTAAAAAGAAAGTTATAGAAAATGCATCTTCCGTAGGCTGCTATTTGAAATTGAATAATATTATTTTTTTTGATGAAAAAATATTTAGAGTGTTAATAATCAATATATTATTAAAAAATATTGGTAAATTCTTTCCTCCTTTATCCTCCCTTTTTCCTCCTTATTTGCCTTTTGGGCCATGTTTGGAATGTAGGCGGCGCCCGGAGGTGAAGGCAACAGCCAGTAACGGACATGAAACAACACATTTTACCGTTGCCTGCTTATTGTTTAACTTTGCGCTCCCGTTTGTGGAAGAACACCGGTAAAAGGCGGATTACCACCGCAGGGTTTCAATAGTATTAGTGTGTTACTCCCCAATGAAGAAGGTGGAGCAAGGGAAAAACGGGCACGACAATCCTTCAATCTTGACTAAAAATAAAGACCAGTGGTAAACAACGAGATCAATAGTTCGGGAAATGTCAGCAGTTCAGCATTAGAAAATGGTGGTGGGTTACCCGCGCGCTATATGATAAGCGCGGCGCTGCCTTATGCTAATGGTTTAAAACACATCGGCCACCTGGCAGGTGCTTACCTGCCGGCGGATATTTATGTGCGTTACCTGCGTGCCCAAAAGCGCGACGTGGTATTTGTAAGCGGCAGTGATGAGCATGGCACAGCCATACCAATACAGGCCATGAAAGAAGGCACAACCGCAAGGGCAATTATTGATAAATACCACCCGATTATTAAGCAAAATCTTGAAGATTTAGGTATTTCCTTTGACATATATCACCGCACCAGCGAACCGATACATCACGAAACATCGCAGGAATTTTTTACCTACCTGAACGACCGTGGCGAATTAGATATAATTGACAGCGAGCAATATTATGATGAAGAAGCAAAGACCTTTTTGGCCGACAGGTTTATAAAGGGCACCTGCCCCAACTGCGGTTTTGAAAATGCATTTGGCGACCAATGCGAACGTTGCGGCACCACGCTTAACCCCGATATGCTTATTAATCCTGTAAGTATGCTTAGCGGTAATGCACCCGTAAAAAAGCCCACCAAACACTGGTACCTGCCATTGAACAAACATGAAGACTGGCTGCGGGAATGGATATTGAAAGAGCATGCGGGCGATTGGCGCGCTACCGTGTTAGGCCAATGCAAAAGCTGGATTGATGGCGGTTTGCAGCCACGCGCTGTTACACGTGATCTTGACTGGGGTATTAAAGTGCCTTTGCCCGGGCTTGAAGATAAAGTGCTGTATGTATGGTTTGATGCACCTATAGGGTACATGAGCGCCACCAAACAGTGGGCGCTTGATAATGGGAAGGACTGGAAGCCTTACTGGTATGCAAAAGACACCAAGCTTGTGCATTTTATAGGCAAGGATAATATCGTTTTTCATTGTATAATATTCCCGGTAATGCTTAAGCTGCACGGCAATATTGTACCGGCAAACGTACCTGCCAACGAGTTTATGAACCTGGAGAGTGATAAGATGAGCACCAGCCGTAACTGGAAGCTGGATATGCAGGATTATATTGATGACTTTATAAAGAAGGAAAATGGCGGCAGCCAGATGGCCGATGTATTGAGGTATTATCTTACCACGATAATGCCGGAAACAAAAGACAGTGAGTTTACCTGGAAGGGCTACCAGGATGCAAACAACAGTGAATTGGTGAGCATATTCGGCAATTTTGTAAACAGGGCCTTTGTGCTTATGCATAAACTGTGCAAAGGCAAAGTGCCGCCTTACCATACGGCATTTGCTGATGATTTAGACAAACAATTAATAAAAGATATTAAGGCCACAAAAGAGAATGTTGAGAGCCTGCTGGAGCAATTTAAGTTTCGTGAAGCACAGTTTGAAGTGATCGATCTTGCCCGCAAAGGCAACCAGTACATGCAGAAAAAAGAGCCGTGGAAAAAGTTAAAGGCTGACGGTGATGTAATAACCATTATTGCAGAAAACGGAAGGGAACTGGCTGATAACAGCCTGCACCTTAGCCTGCAATTATGTGCCAACCTGGCTATACTTATTCATCCATTTTTGCCTTTTACAGCAAAAAAAATGCTGCCGATGATGAAGGTGGTTGAAAAGATGCTTGAATGGGAAAATGCCGGCAGGGTTGACCTGTTAAAAACAGGTTACAGCCTGCGTGCGCCTGAGCTGCTTTTTAGAAAGATTGAGGACAGTGAAATAAGCTACCAACTGGAAAAACTAAAAAAGGCTAGTGATGCAGCTGCCGCCAAGAAAGATGATAGCTCACAGGCGACAGTTGACAGTCAAGAGAAGAAAGCTGAAGGTTCACAGTTGACGGCTGACAGTAAAAGCCACGCAACTGATGAACCAATTAACAAAGCAACTATACAGTACGATGATTTTGCAAAGCTTGATCTGCGGGTTGGTAAAATTGTGAGCGCAGAAAAAGTAGAGAAAGCCGATAAACTTTTAAAGCTACAGATTGACCTGGGCTTTGAGGTAAGAACAGTTGTATCGGGCATTGCGATGCATTTTAAGCCTGAAGATATTGTTGGCAAACAGGTAGTGGTTGTTGCCAACCTTGCACCACGCAAAATGCGCGGTATTGAAAGCAATGGTATGATATTAATGGCTGAAGATAACAATGGCAAACTGCATTTTGTTAACCCTGAAGAAGCTATAAATGCGGGCGCAGGAGTGAGTTGATTGCAGATTGCGGATTTTAGATTGCAGATTTATTTGAAGCGGGTATTTAGCCGTTAGTGATAAGGTAAACAGGCATGGTTAAACGCTTCGGGTTCTTACTATGAACCATGAACTATTAACTATTAACCAACCAAGTTGCAAACCTAAAAAATAACATTATGAATATTGGATTTATTGGCCTTGGCAATTTAGGAACACCCATTGCAGAAAACCTTTTACAAAAAGGGCATACATTAACCGTTTATAACAGAACGGCTGCAAAAGCACAACCTTTGGGCGCAAAAGGCGCAACTATCGCAACATCAGTTAAAGAAGTAGCCGCCGCAAGCGATATTGTTTTTACCATTGTTAGCGATGATGCTGCACTTAACCACATAACATTAAATGATGATGGTATCGCGGCCAATTTAAAAGCCGGTGGTGTGCATGTAAGCATGAGCACTATTTTACCCGCCACGGCAACGCACTTATCTGGCATACACAAGCAACATGGCAACCATTATATAGCGGCACCTGTATTGGGCAGGCCTGAAGCTGCAAAAGCACGCAAGCTGAATTTTTTAGTATCGGGGGAAGTGCCTGTTGTTGCATTAATAAAGCCATTGCTTACAGATGGCGGTGCAGCGGCCATTTGGGAATATGGAGCAGAAGCTGGCGCAGCCAATGTTGCCAAACTATGCAGTAATTTTTTAATAGTAAGCGCAATGGAAGCAATGGCGGAAGCTATAGGTCTTGCCAATAAAAGCGGTGTTAATGCTGCTGCATGGCACAGTATGATAACACAAACATTGTTTACATCCCCGGTGTATATAAACTACGGCAACGCGATACTAAAAGAAGCATTTGCCCCGGGTGGGTTTGCTTTGCGCCTCGGGTTAAAGGATGTAAACCTTATGTTGCAGCAAGCCCAAACAGTTGACGCAAGCATGCCTACGGCATCGTTACTAAAGCAACAGTTTGATACCTGCATGGAAAAAGGTTTAAGTGAGAATGATTGGACCGCTATTGCACTGGCGCTGAAGTAGGTTGCATTTGTGAAAAGTGAAATGTTAAAGGTGAAACGTTTTTGCTTCGCCGGAACTGTACATATCAAGCCATTAATGCTTACTTCGCTTCAATGGATATTTCCTGCTTCGGCAAAGAGCCTGCATCAGCAGTAACTGTTATTTTACCCGGCTTGCCCGTTGAGCGGATAATAACAATGCACCTGCCTTTATACGTATTTTTTACCGGCTGCTGAAAGCTGCTCATATCAGCCGGGTCAGCATTACCAACACCTGCAATTTCACCGGCGCCGGTTATAGCAAAATGAACAGGCATATCGCTGTTCATAACTAAGTTCTTTGAGGCATCTGTAAGCTCAACAGTTATATAGCTAAGGCTGTTGCGGTTTGCGGGTATTGTTTTATAGTCAGCGGTTAATTGTATTTGTTGAACTGTGCCGGCAGTGGTAAGTGTTACTGAGCCTTTTTCGCTGCCATTGTCAACAGCAATCGCTTTTAAGGTACCCGGCTCGTAAGGCACCTCAAAAAAAGCGGTAATGCTGTCAGCAGGTATTTGTTTTTCGCCCACCATCTTTCCATTTAGTTCAAGTCTTACAGTGGCGCTGCGGGAAAACACTCTTACCTGCATTGTTTTACCTTCCTGCCCGGGCCAAGTCCAGCTATGCTGCTCATCAGGCCAGCCCCAGCCACTTACTTTTTCTTTCATGCCGGCTGGAATGGGCGCGTGTACCAGCATTTCAACAGGTTTTAAACGCCACACTATATCGCGGTAATATGACTGCGGTTTTTTGTAACCAATAATATCAATATCACCGCACCATGCATTGTACCAGGGCCATGGTTTTAAAAAGCTATCCCTGCCTGTAGTGCTAAGTGGTTGTAACGTTGCATGGCCTATGCCTGTTTCACCCATATAGTCAATGGCAGTCCAAATAAAATCGCCGGTCACGTAAGGCAGCTTTTCGGTCGCAGTAAAGTTCTCCAGCATTTCAAGCGGGTAGCTTTCAGTACCCATCATTATGCGGTTTGGAAACTTTTTATGGTCAGTGGTGTAGTCATGCCAGCGGTAATTGTAACCGGCAACATCCAGCGGTGCAAATGCTATAGCGGTGGAATCCCAGGGGCGGCCGGGATGATCCCAAAACCAGCAAACAGCTTCGGTAGCAGGGCGCGAAGGGTCCATACGGTGCACTTCATCAACAAGTTCTTTTGCTATCCGCACACCATCGGTATCAGCCCTTTCGTGTATCTCGTTGCCAATGCTCCAGATGATTATGGAAGGATGATTGCGGTCGCGCATCATAGTTGCGTCAACATCTTTTTGCCACCAGGCCGGAAAAAAATGATGATAGTCCGATGTGTCTTTAAACAACTTAGGTTCTTCCCATTCGTCAAAAAATTCATCCATCACCAAAAGGCCGAGGCTATCGCAGATATCAAGAAAAGATTGCGAAGGCGGGTTATGGCTGGTGCGAATGGCATTGTAACCATTAGCTTTAAGTATTTGCAGCTTGCGTTCTTCGGCCATATCAAATGCAGCGGCACCAAGCGGGCCGTTATCCTGGTGCACACAGCCGCCCCTGAGTATAGTGCGTTTGCCATTCAGCATAAAGCCATTTGTGGTAAAGGCGATGGAACGCAGGCCAATGGTAACCTCACTGCTGTCAATACGTTTGGTACCATCTTTAATAACCACTTTTACCTTGTACAACGCTGGTGTTTCAGGCGACCATAACTGCGGGTGAACAACAACAGCTTTATGCATAATTTCAGTATCCTCTGTGGCCTTAATAACAAACTTTCCTTCAACGCCGGCTACCGCCCTGCCCGAAGGAGAAGTTATGTAAGTAGTTACTGTATAGTTGCCTGCTTTTGCTGATGTGTTACGCAGGTTGATCTTTACCTGCAGCGTAGCTTCATCGCTGTTGACAGTGGGCGTTGTAACACATAAACCCCATGGTGCAATATGTACCGGGCCTGCAGCCGTTAACCATACATGCCTGTATATACCGCTGCCGCTATACCAGCGGCTGTTCTGCCCGAGATTTGATACGCGCACTGCTATAACATTCTCACTGTTCGCAGAAAGGTAGGGTGTTATATAGTAATAAAAGGGTGTGTAACCATACGGGTGGCTGCCAAGGTAATGGCCATTAATCCATACATCAGAATACATGTAAACACCGTCAAAATGAACATATACCTGTTTACCTGCAAGGGCAGCAGCGCTAAATTTTTTTCTGTACCAGCCAATGCCGCCAACAGTGTAACCTGTGGCACCCGCACCCACCGACGATTTAAGAAAAGGCCCCCGAATACTGTCAGGGTTTTGGTTGGGCAGGTCTTCAATGCTCCAGTCGTGCGGCAGATCAATTTTGCGCCACGCTGCATCGTTGTAGCCGGGTTGCGATGCCGCAGCATCATCGCCGTGCAAAAACATCCATCCATCGTCAAACAGCATCGTTCTTTCATTACGCGTTTGCGCGGTGGCATTGATCAAGGCAAAAACAAGACTTGCTAAAAATATATACTTCACAGCGGTAGTTGTTAGTATGATTGAGTGTGTTCTTTCAACAATTTCAGGCGGCCAGCCTTTCCTGTTTTTCCGCCCTCGAAGTTTTAAATTTCTTATAGGCTTTTTGGCCACGCTGAACTAAACGCCACAATGGGAAAACAAAGAAGGGCAAATAAAACCATTCTTTATTTTGGGTTACCAGCACGGCAACTACAAAAAAAACAACACCCCCTAAAATGGTGCTGCGCTTATCTTTTAAAATAAGCTCCCTGTTATCCAGCGCAGAAAAATTATTTCGCCTATGGTGAATAACGCGCAACATAAAATAGTAAGTGAAATTGATGAACGAAAGGTTTAAAAAATAAAATACCAGCTTTACCTGCATGGGGCTACCTTCAGAAAACAGGAATGATACGGTTACCGGCAAAATAACTATCCCGAGCAAAAAATACAGGTTACGCTTTATAAGTGCCTTGTTGTAATCAATAACATGCTCAAACAGTGCATGGTGCTTTATCCATAAATTACCAATTATGCCAAAGCAAATAAGCAACGCAGAAGCGTGCAATATAGCAGCCGGACCAAACTCTTTAAACAACGCAGCCCATGGCTTATTTGGAATGGGAGGAATTTTAATTTCAAGCACCATAAGGGTAATTGCAATGGCAATTACTGCATCGCTAAAAAATGCGAGCCTGTCTATCTGGAATTGTTTAC
>JABDGS010000097.1 GCA_013285915.1 Bacteroidota bacterium | reverse complement strand
GTATATACATGTAAACCGGGTCATCCAGTTTTAATTTACCCTCGTCGCGCAATTTTAAAATGGCCATAGCCGTAAAGCTCTTGCTCATTGATGCAATGCGAAAAGCCGATTGGCTGTTCACGGGCACTTTTTTATTAATATCATCATATCCAATGTACCCCGTATGTACAAGCTGACCGTCTGCAACTATACCCCATGCAAACCCGGGGAAGTGATTTTTTTCAGCGTAGTCTTTAAACAGTTGATCAATAACAGGCATAGCGGCCGTTATTTTTTGCAGTCTGTTTGCATCTTCAAATTTAGGTTGCGGGTAAACAATTGTTGTTGTTTGGGCAAAGACTGAAAAGGGTATGCAGGCAGCTATACAGCATAGCGCCGCATGCAATGTTTTTCTCATTGATTTTTATGTGTGTTGTGTTTTATGAAGATACTAAAAAATCGCCTTCGCCGTTTATAATGGACTGGTAATGCCGGGCATAAAACCTTATTCGTATCTTGCGCCAGCTATGGCAAAAGCTTCAGTTAAGAAAAAAGAAGAACCTATAATATTGGTTACTAACGATGATGGCATTACCGCACCGGGCATTAAGGCACTGGTTGAAGCGGTGAGGCATTTGGGCAAAGTTGTTGTTGTTGCACCTGATAAGCCCCAAAGCGGCATGGGCCATGCCATCACTGTTGGGCAGCCACTGCGTTTGCACCCTGTACATAGTTTTGAAGGTGTTGAGGCATGGCAGTGTAGTGGCACACCTGTAGATTGCGTTAAGCTGGCAGTTGACAAAGTTTTGCACCGCAAGCCGGATATTTGTTTAAGCGGCATAAACCATGGTGCAAACCACTCAATAAATGTAATTTATTCAGGCACGATGAGTGCTGCTCTTGAGGCAAGTATTGAAGGCATACCCAGTGTAGGCTTTAGCCTGCTGGATTATAATATTGAGGCTGATTTTGCCGGTGCACAAAAGTATGCTGGTATATTGGTACCCCAACTGCTAAAGAAAAAATACGACAAACATCTTTGCCTTAATGTAAATATTCCCAAAGCACCAGTTGAGTTGTTAAAAGGTCTTAAAGTGTGCCGGCAGGCCTATGCCAAATACGAAGAAAAGTTTGATGAGAGAAAAGACCCCAGTGGTAAAAAATACTACTGGCTTACCGGTGAGTTTATAAATTTTGACAAAGGTAAAGATACGGATGTTTGGGCATTGCAGCACAATTACGTAAGCGTTGTGCCCGTTGAGTTTGACCTTACGTATTATAAGCTAAAAGAGAAACTGGAACGTTCATTAACCTCATAAAGTGAAAAAAAATACTATTATTCTTGGCCTTGTTCTTGGGTTTGTTATGCCAACCCTGGGTGTTTTTATATTTTATTTGTGGAAGGCCAGTGCAACACCTTTTTGGGATTTTATAAGCATTGCTTTTAAAGAAAAAAGCTTTTTAACGGCGATGATCGCTTTTTCATTATTCCTTAATGCAATAGTTTTTACTTACTATGTAAACAAGCGGCTTGATAAAACAGCGATCGGCATTTTTATCGCAACCTGTGTATACGCCTTACCGGCAATTATTATAAAGTTGATGATGAGTTGAGGGCGGTTTGAAGCTATAAAAAGGTGGAAGGTTAGGGTGCAGGGTTGAAGAAAGAAACATAAGTGATGACAATTGAAATTAGATACAATACAAAATTTAACCGGCTGAAAAAACATCGGGAGCTTAGAGCTCCCCTTTAGGGGATGGGGGCATACTACATAATAGCGGGTGAGGCAAGCGGTGACCTACATGGCAGCAACCTTATTAAAGAGTTGCACAAGCTGGATGCTGTCGCTAATATACGCTGCTGGGGCGGCGACCTTATGCAGGCCGCAGGCGCTACGTTGGTAAAGCACTACCGCGACCTTGCTTTTATGGGTTTTCTCGAGGTGGTCATTCATTTAAAAACCATTCTGAATAATATTAAATTTTGCAAAGAAGATATAGCGCAGTTTAAGCCGGATGTAATAATATTTATCGATTACCCGGGCTTTAACCTGCGCATTACTGAATGGGCCAAACAGCAAGGTTTTAAAACTGTATTTTACATATCGCCGCAGGTGTGGGCATGGAAAGAAAACCGTGTGCCAAAAATGAAAAGCACGATTGATAAAATGCTGGTAATTCTTCCATTTGAGAAAGAATACTATAAAAAACGCTGGCACTGGGACGTGGAATATGTTGGCCATCCATTAGTTAAAGTAATTGAGCAGGAGAAGTTGAAGCCTGTTGCAGAAAGAATTTCAAATAAAGAAATTATTGCTTTACTGCCGGGCAGCCGTAAGCAGGAGATATTAAAAAAGCTGCCCATTATGCTTGAGGCAAGCAAAAATTTTCCGCAGTACCAATTCGTTGTTGGCCAGGCGCCAGGCCAGGAGGATATTTTTTATAAAAGCATTTTGCAACCTTATTCCAATATTTCCTCAGTTAGCAACCAAACATATAATTTGCTTAAGCAGGCACGCGCGGCACTTGTAACAAGCGGCACTGCAACGCTGGAAACTGCGCTTTTTGGCGTACCCGAAGTGGTTTGCTATAAAAGCAGCAATATAAGCTACCAGATAGCCAAAAGGCTGATCAAAATAAAATATATATCGCTGGTAAACCTTATTATGGATAAGCTTGTGGTAAAGGAACTTATTCAGAATGACCTTACTGCTGAAAACCTTTCACACGAACTGAACGAACTTCTTACCAACTCTGCCCGGCAGCAACAATTGAAAGATGATTATGCGGCTTTAAAGAGATTATTATCTGCCGGCGGCGATGCTTCTGCCACGGCCGCAAAAAGCATTTACAATTTTGTTAACGGCAACTAAATACATGCCATCGTCAAAACCGGTGACGGTTTTTTACCGTTATTATTACTACTGACAATAAACATAGTTTGTATGAAAAAAATATTCACTTTTTTGGCATTGCTTATCTGCTTCACTTCAGCATTTTCGCAGCAAAAATTTGCAGTAACTAAAACAGATGAAGAGTGGCAAAAAATACTTACACCTGAGCAATTTAATGTAACGCGCAAGGCAGGGACAGAAAGGGCTTATACCGGTATATATTGGGATTACCACGACCAGGGAAAATATTACTGCGTTTGTTGCGGTAGGCTGCTCTTTAGCAGTGATACAAAATTTGACAGTCATACAGGCTGGCCGAGTTTTTGGAAGGCTGCTGACAAGAAAAATGTTGGCGAAAAAACTGATAACAGCGTAGGCATGGAGAGGACCGAAGTGTTCTGTACCAATTGCGGCGCCCATCTCGGTCACGTTTTTGACGATGGCCCGCAACCAACAGGTTTGCGCTACTGCATGAACAGTGCTGCGTTAAAATTTGTAAAGGATTAATGCCGGAATAAAGGAATGAATACCAGCTTTATCAAAATAATGATAACTGCTGTAATAAACATTAAAAGAGATATCCTGTTCATACCGTGCATGTATTTAATATACTTTGTACGCGGTTGATTAGGATCTCTTTTTTTTTATATAAAGATATTCTGCTATTTGCCTCCAGAAGTCCATAACTAAAGCTTGTACCTGCAAATGTATGAATAAACATACAGCGGCAAATATCCCTTTGTTTAACATCTTCAGCTAATCGTCACACATACTGCTATGCAAGCATAATTTAAATTTTGCAGGTGTTGGTATGCACAAATACATAGTTTTGTGAAAGAACTACACAGGGCTTATGATGCTAAGAGCTATAACTGCTGCTTTTTTTACGGGTTTGTTGTGTTTGTGCACCAGGGCGCAGTTTGATGCATCCAAAATAGATATCGTTCGTGATAAATGGGGCGTACCGCATATTTTCGCCAATACCGATGCTGAAGTTGCCTACGGCCTTGCATTCGCACATGCCGAGGATGATTTTGAAACCATTCAAAATTGCTTCCTGGCAGGTAAAGCTATGCTTGGCAGGTTAAAAGGTAAAGATGGCGCTGCCATTGATTATGTTGTGCACCTGTTGCGCATTCCTGAATTGGTTGAAGCAAAGTATAACACAGACATTTCACCAGCATATAAAAAAGTGCTGGAGGGTTATTGCGCCGGTTTTAATGCCTACGCAGCGGCACATTCAAAAGATGTTTTAGTAAAACAACTGCTGCCATTAACGCCAAAGGACATGTTATGTTATTCCGTTTTGCAACTCTGTATTTCATCGGGGGCAGATGAAGCTTTAAAATCTATATATGGTGGCTCTGTGGCAACAATTGACAATTTAAAGCCTGGTGGTTCCAATGGCTTTGCCTTCAACTCAAAAATAACCGCAGACGGGCAAACATATCTTGCCATTAACTCCCACCAGCCGCTAGAAGGACCGGTTAGCTGGTACGAAGCACATTTGTGCAGCAATGAGGGCTGGAATATTATCGGGGCACTTTTCCCCGGTTCGCCGTCTATATTACATGGGTGTAACCAGTATCTTGGCTGGGCGCATACCGTAAATAGCCCGGATAAGCTTGACATCTATCAACTGGAGATAAACCCCAAAAACAAACTCGAATATAAGTATGATGGCCGTTGGGAAAAACTGGAAATCACAAAAGTGCATTTAAGTGTAAAAGTTGCAGGTATAATTATAGGCGCTACCAAAGATGCTTATTGGTGCGAATATGGCCCGGCAGTTGTAAACAAAAAGGGCACTTTTGCCATACGAACACCCGCAATGTTTGACATAAGAGGGCTTGAAGAATGGTACCGCCTTAATAAAACAACAAGTTATACTGAATTTAACAGCGTTCTGCAGATGAACGCCATACCCGGTTACAATATAGTATATGCAGACAGGTACGATACCATTTATTATTTAAGCAACGGAAAGATACCTGTTCGGGATAAATCATTTAACTGGAAATATACCTTACCAGGCAACACATCAAAAACATTGTGGACGGACTTATATCCAGTAAAGAGCCTGCCCCAGGTATTGCAGCCCTCCTCTGGTTTTATATTCAACACCAACAATACACCTTTTCATGCCACTGGCATTAATGATAATATTGCTGTGAAGGATTATGATGAAACGATGGGTTACGAAAAATACGACAATAACCGCAGCCTTCGTTTTATGGAGTTGGTAAAGCAGCACGATAAAATAAGCTATGACGATTTTAAGAAAATAAAATACGATATACAATTACCCAAAAAACTCGCATATATTGTTAATACAGATACATTATTTAGCTTAAACCCGCAGCAACACAGAGAAATTGCTGACGTTATTCAACTGTTGCAGCAATGGGACAAAAGCGCCGGTATTAATAGTGCAGGTGCCACGCTTTTTGATGTTATTTATTACGAAGTAGTGAATGATTTAGCAGGCCCAAAACCCTACAACACTATAACCACAACTAAAGCAGTTGAACTGTACAGGAATGCACGCTTATACTTAACCGGCCATTTTAAAAAAATAATTGTGCCCTTGGGCGACTATCAAAAATTGGTCAGGGGTAATAAAGTATTGCCTGTTGGCGGCATACCTGATGTTATCACCGCAATGTATTCCTTGCCTTACAAAAACGGAATGGTTAAAGGAGCACAGGGTGAAAGTTATATTGAGCTGGTTCGTTTTACAAAGGATGGCCCGCAACTTGAAACGGTAAATTGTTATGGTGCTTCCAACAATAGTAGCAGCATTCATTATAATGATCAAATGGAATTATTCACCCACCAGCTAACAAAACCTATGACGTTTGATAAAGCAGAAATATATAAAAACGCCGAGAAGGTTTATCATCCGAAATAAATTTCTTATGCAATCTTTCAAATCTTTGATAGAAAAATTAGACAGCACTTTGCGCAAGTATAACCCGGCAGCTTATGCGAACCTTGGCGATCCAATAAGCAGTGAAGAAATTGAGGGGAACCTGCGCGAAATAGGCATTACCGATGAAAATGTAAAGGCGCTCTTTGCATGGAAGATGAGCTTGAAAGACGAGCATGGGCCAACAATAATGCCGGAAGGCGCCCTGATGGATTTTGATTTAATTAAATATACAATTGATACAAATACATTTTATGATAATGCATTGATCGAACTGTTTAATAATTTTGAAATCGGCCTGCTCTTTAATATAAAACCTGGGCCGCATTATGGCAAGCTTTACTATCGCTCCACACCGGAACTTTTTATTAAGTATCCCGTAAGCTGCTACGAGTCTTTGCCAGCATTAATTACTACAGTTATTGAAGCCTATGAAAAAGGCGCTTATGTTTACGATGCCGAAGCCGGTGATTGGCTGGAGGTTGACTATGAAATATTAGAACCTATTGCCAAAAAACACAACCCTGCATGCGTCTATTGGAAATCATTTGACCCACTGCGCCACAAAGAGTGGTATGAAATATAAAACATGGTTGGTTATTGCTTATTTTTTATCGGGCTTGCCCAGGATAAAAATGCCTTACTGCTTAAAATGTTATTACTTTGGCTAAAGCAAGTAATATAACCATTACAATCGCTCCCATTGGGCCTCAAAGAAAAATTATATAGCAACAGCCCGGTTTTTTTACAAAACTCCATGGTATCGCTCTACGGCTATACATGGATGAAGAGGCGTTTTGGTGGTATTTTTAAAGAAGAATACATAAAAGCGCAGTTACGGGAAAAGTTTACCGCTGATGAATGGCAGCAATACCAAAACCAGCAATTACAGAAGATGTTATTGCATGCCTTTACAACAGTTTCATACTATAAAGAGGCATTTACAAAAAACGGGATAGATAAAGAATCTGTTTCAAAAATAACCGTTGATACGCTGCATCAATTGCCCATTCTTTCCAAGGAAGATTTACGTCAATATGGCGCTTCAACGTTGCTATCATCCATTCGCGAAAAAGATGGTTCTTTTTTTGCCAGCAGCGGCAGTACAGGCACCCCAACACAAATAATGTATTCACATGCTATGCACCAGCGCTGGTTTGGGATATACGAACTGCGTGTTAGAAATTGGGCAGGTGTAAGCAGCTTTATTCCCCGTGGAATGATTGGTGGCAGAAGAATTTTGCCCGACGCCGGTGCGCAGCCGCCATTTTATCGCTATAATTATTTTGAAAAGCAAGTGTACTTTTCTGCCTATCACATTAATCCCCAAACAGCAGAAAATTATGCGAAGGGCATGCGCAAATACGGTGTGCAATATATGACCGGCTACGCTGCCAGCAATTTTTTCCTTGCACGTTTTTTTAAAGAATTTAATATTCCAGCACCACAATTAAAATGCGTTATTACATCAAGCGAAAAGCTCACGCCCGAAATGCGTGAAACCTTTACCTCTGTGTATGGTTGCAAAACTTTTGATGGCTGGGGCAGTGTGGAAGCCTGCGGGCTGATAACGGAGTGTGAGCATGGCAGCATGCATGTTAGTCCCGATGCAAGTGTGCTGGAAGTGCTGGACGACAACATGCAGCCTGTACAACCCGGAGAAGAGGGTGCGGTATATTGCACCGGTTTACTAAATTACGATCAGCCTTTGATAAGGTATAAAATTGGTGACCAGTTAATACTTAGTGATAAAACATGCACGTGCGGAAGGGCGATGCCGCTGGTACTGGAAATTGCAGGCCGTGTTGAAGACACCATTGTTGGCAAAGACGGCCGGGAGATGGTTCGTTTCCATAGCATATTTAATGGGCTGCATGCCATAAAAAAATCTCAGGTAGTTCAAATGAATGCCGATGATATCATAGTAAAAGTTGTTACTGACAACCGCATTGACAAGCAGGGTATAGAAACAATACAACAACGCATAATAAGCCAGTTGGGAAATATGAATGTATTTGTTGAAGAAGTGGACGATATACCTTTAACCAGCAATGGCAAATTCAAGGCAGTAGTTTCTCATCTTAAAAGAAACACATCGTAACAACAATAATGAAACGCAGGATAGTTTATATAGATAATTTTTTGGCTGAACATGGCGCAACACCAACTACCGGCGTTACTCTTACTGCGTTATTTGAGAAAGAAGGATATGAGGTGATACGTGCAGGCACAAAAAAAAACAAACGCGCACGCTTGTTTGAAATGCTGGCAGCTATAAGTAACAATAAAGACGCTTTAGTATTAATTGCTGTTTACAGCACCAGCGCATTTTATTTTGCATGGGCCTGCGCACAGCTGTGCAGGTTGCTTAAGGTAAAATATATTCCATGCCTGCACGGCGGTAACCTGCCGGACAGGATTACTAAAAACCCGTTTTTATGCGGGCAGATATTTGCGCACAGTTACACCAATGTTGTGGTGTCGGGTTATTTACAGGATTGTATTGCTAAAAAAAACTGGCCATCGGTATTAATACCTAACAGCATAAATATTCAATCGTATCCATTCCTGCTGCGGCCCGCGGTTCACCCAAAGTTATTATGGGTTCGATCTTTTCATTCTATATACAATCCACAGCTCGCTGTAAAACTTGTACACGCTTTGTCATCAATACAGAGTGATGTTTCATTAACGATGGTCGGGCCGGACAAAGACGGATCCCTGGCTGCCTGCAAAAAGCTGGCCGAGGAATTAAACGTGGCTGATAAAATAACATTTACGGGCAGGCTTTCTGTTACAGATTGGGTTAAGCTCTCTGCTTCGCACGATATTTTTATCAACACCACAAATTTTGATAACCTGCCCGTTAGCGTAATTGAAGCTATGGCATTAGGTATGCCTGTAGTGAGCACCAATGTTGGCGGATTAAAATATTTAATAAATAACAACGTTAATGGCTTGCTGGTAAACCCAGGAAGCGCTGAAGAATTTACTGCTGCTATACAATCGCTTTTGAATAATGCGGCATTTTCGGCTGAAATAAGTAAATCTGCCCGCCAAAGCGCCGAAATTTTTGATACTGCTAAGGTTTTGCAGCTATGGAATAAGCTTTTTACCGAAGCTTAAATCTTACTTATATTAAATTGATTTTCATTGATATTTGCAGCCGGCGCTTTAGTTTTACGCTGTAATTTTAACGCCTTAATGATAACAGTAGTGTGCCCTGTATACAATGAAGAGAAGTACATACGTAATGTGCTTGATTTTTGTATTGCAGCACTGCCCGCTGAAAAAGAGCTGATGTTTATTGATGGTGCTTCAACCGATGAAACCTGCGAGATTATTAAACAATATGCCTGCAAATACCCCAATATACAGTTATTACATAACGAGAAACGTATTGTACCGTTTGCTTTAAACAAGGCTATTAGTGAAGCAAAGGGCGATATAATTGTACGTCTCGACGCACACACCGACTATTCCACGGATTACTTTGAAAAAATAATTGAAACATTTAATTCAACCAATGCTGATATTGTAGGTGGGCCAATGCGAATTGCCAAGGGCAATGCTGTACAGGATGCTGTTGGATATGCTACTTCAACTTTTTTTGGCGTTGGTAACAGTTCTTTTCATTTCGAGGATTTTGAGGGGTATACCAACACTGTATACCTGGGCGCCTGGAAAAAAAGCATTTTTTCTACAACAGGCTTATTTGATGAGGTATTAAAGCGCAACCAGGACGACGAATATCATTACCGGGCTAAAAGCATGGGTTTCACCATATACCAGTCACCGGGTATTAAACTATATTATCATCCGCGCAATAAGTTTGCAAAACTATTTAAGCAATACTATCAATACGGGTTGTATAAACCTGTTGTTTTAAAAAAAATAAGGTCAGGATTTAGTTTCAGGCACCTTATACCGGCCATATTTGTTCTTTACCTTATTAGTATTCCCGTTTTGGCGCTGGTCAACCCCGTTTATATTTTTATTCCTTTATGCATTTATATTTTATTCAACCTTATATTTTCTTTTGGCAGCAAAAAAGGTTTCATGCAATGCCTGCGTATTTCTTACGCATATTTTATTCTGCATGTAGCTTATGGCCTGGGCTTTTTGTTTGGGCTTGAAAAAATTTCATTTGGCAAAAGATAATTTGCGTTTATATTTTACATCGTTGTAACAGCGCTATACAAATTTGCCCTCCTGAAAGCGGAAGGCATTTCGCCGATCTTTTTTATGGATAAAAATGAATGTTGCAGGCACAATTGCTGTAGTGCTGAAAAGCTTATTGGGTAAGGCACCCAGGGGTTTGCATCAGTCAGGTCATATTCAACTATAAGCAGCTGGCCATCGGCTGAAAGATGCTGTTTCATTTTTTCAATGAATCTGTCTTTATCTTTTACATAGTGCAATGCATTAGCCATCATTATTCCATCTAATGCTGCAAATGGCCATACATTGTTTATAAAGTCAAGAGGAAATGTTTTAAGGGTTATGCCATCGGCTACTTTTACTTTTCTTAATGCCGAAACAACTGTATCAATAGCATAAATAGTGCTGCCATTAGCCAGTAGTGTTGAGAGCACTTGGGTGAAAAAGCCTGTGCCACAGCCGAGGTCAGCCCATTGGGTGGGGTGGGTTACCGTGATTGTTTTATGTGATATAAGATTGAGGCCATCGGAGAGTTTCATGGATGTGAAGGTAGGCCAATGTAGTATTAATAAGACCGCCGCCTTGCACAACATAACGGCTATACCAACAAAGCCCCTAAATAGTTAAGCCAGTTGTATAACTGGCTTAATTATAGGTATAGTACAATTAAATAGCGCCTAATTAACTAAAACCTTTTTGGGGCCAGTGGTGTAAAATGGCGTAATAATATTAACGTAATACACGCCGGCAGCGGCATTTGACAGGTTTACTTCCTGCATTGCCCCGCCTTTTTGAATATTTATCTTTTTACGCACCAAAATTTTTCCATCAACTGTTGTAATAACAATTTCACCGCTCATATTATCCGGGCTTGTTATGCTAAGCTTTAGCAGGTTGTTTTTAACCGGGTTAGGCATAACCTTAACGGTGAGCGGCATTGACAGCGATATTTTTTTCACATTGCTATAAGCAAAGCTGCCGTCTTTGTTATACATTTTCAGGCGATAGTAGTTTACACCATCAAAAGGCGCATTATCAAAAAAAGTATAGGTTGTAGCCGTTGTGCTGCCGGAGGCAGCAACAATGCCAATATTGCTAAAGAGGCCAGCGGTTGTACTTCTATCAATTTCGTAGCCGCGCATGTTTATTTCTGCGGTAGTTTTCCATGTTAATAACACGCCTTCTTTTTCTTTTGCGGCCGTAAAATATACAAGGGTAACGGGCAAAGTACGGGCCAGGCTAACCACTTTAAAAACACTATCGCTTAAACAGCCGTTATTATTTGACGCAACATAAATAGTGTCATTTGTGGCGCTGCCCGGCGCTATCCATTTTATATTTACTGTAGTATCAGCAGTGGTTAAGGGCAGGTTTGTTGAGCCTGCAGGCAGCGCGTTTGCCCAAACATATTGCTGCGCGCCCGCAGCGGTGGCGGCTGAATACATATAAGCGCTATCCGGCACACGTATTGTATCTTGCCCGTTAATGAAGCCTGGAGCAGCTGGTTTTGCAGACGGTGCCACGTTTACGCTGCCATAACCGGTGCCATGCAAATAGGCATCGTTAACTGAATCAATGGTGTATACCCCGTCTGCAGGGTTAGCAATAACATAAGCCGATGAATCAATGCCGGTAACTTCGGATTGCAAAATGCCGTCTATTGAATATTTTAAGCTAAATGGCTTGCGCCCTTGCGAAAAATTAACAACCACAGGCTGCTTTGAGGCCCCAATACAATAGCCGCTGCCGCTTATGGCGGCAAGTGGTGCAAGGCCATGCTGGTATTCAAAGGCGCCAATATCTATTACATCAACAACGCGCGGGTTTCCAATAATATCCGTTGCCGGGTAAGTGCGGCCAGTAGCCCCTGCGTTAATGCAAGGGGATGCACCTTGTAAAGACCAGTTGGCCCCAACATTGCTGAACGCTGGCCCCGCCCCGCCAGTAGGCGCTACAAACAATGGCGGCAGGTTTATATTGTTTACATAGTTGCCGCTGTAAAACCAGCCGTTAAAGTCTATACTGCCCTGGCCGCCTTCTATATCACAATTGTAAAAAGAAGGGTCGCTGGCATCGTCGTATAAAAATATCCCTTTGCCGCCACCTGCGCTATTACCCCAGATAACACAATTATAAAACGATGGTTTTGCAGAGTTTTTGCAATAAAGTGCGTCCGATTCATTATTAACGATTGTATTGTTAACAAAATAAGCATTAAACGGCCCTGCTGCATAAATACCACCACCATCTGTTGCACGGTTATTAGCTATAATATTGTTAGTTATTGTTCTTGGCCCTTTAATGGATGTATTGGCTTCAGCACCGCCCATGATGCCGCCTCCGTATTGCGCAGTATTATTTTGAATAATATTATTGAATACGGCATAAGCTGAGTCGGAGTAGTAGTCCATAATGTTTATACCTCCGCCTTGGTACTGAGCACTGTTTCCTGAAATTAAATTGTTATAAACTGATACGACGCCCGTGCAATAAATGCCCCCACCAGCGGATGTAGCAACGTTATTGATAATTATATTATGAAAAACAGATGTGGGAATAATATTGGCGGTAGTGTTATTTCCAATAACAGTTGACTTGCCTGTAACTTCAATGCCACCCCCAATGGCATTGGCATAGCAGTTTTGCACTACATTATTATAGACCACAGAGCCTTCGTAACAATTTATGCCCCCGCCGCCCAATGACCCACCGGTACCATTACTGCCAGTGCCTGCTGAATCCAGGGTAAAAATATTATCATGTATAATAGCATGCCCCTTAGAGTATATGCCCCCAGCCGCATATCCTCTGCACTGGGAGATAGTACAATTTGATATGATGGATTTGGTTGAATCGCTTAAAAAAATGGGCGTTAACTGCGCATAACTAAAACGGCTGTATTGTATCTTAAATGTGTCTGCCGCGGTGGATAGAATATGAATACCCTGCCAACCGGTTGGATGGGGCGGCCCGGTAAACCATATAGAATCGGTTGCTGTGCCAACAGCTTTAAAATTGCCATTTACCAAAAACAGGTAATAGCCCTGAAACTGAACCGTTACGCCTGGGTTTATGGTTAATGACGCGCCCTTGGCTACCCGTACATTGCCCTGGATAAGGTACGGCGAGCCTTCTTTTGTCCATGTGCCGCTTATGTAGCCGTTTGGAACAGCCGTTTGGCCAAAACATAGGGGGAGCTTTGCCAATAGAATGGCTAAAAGGATAAAGGGGTAGATTTTTTTCATAAGTAACTGCTTTAATTTTGGTGATTAGGGGGTTGCATATTTATAGCGCCGGCCTTAGAACAGCAACATGGCCGGGGCAAATTAGTTTTAAAAATAGGCATATTTTTTTTGCTACATTGGTTAAATTTTGGGTATCAGCATATGCCGGTTTAGCGCTTGCGGTTTATTGATAAAGCCTTAAAAATTTCTGCCAGTTTTTAAACCCACATAAAAAAGTGTAAAAAATCTTGCATTTAACCCGAGACAGTTTGCCTGTTTTTGATATATAGGGGATTGATGAAGTACGATTTACGAAATACGAGGTACGAAGTGAAAAATGACGCAAAAGCGATGACAAAATTGCCAAAAAAACGGTTATAACTAAGAACTTAGTCCATGCTTTTTCCACTCCTTTTCCCGCTCCATCCATGCTTTTTCACTCTTTTGAGCGGGGATTTGAAAAGATTTTAGGGATGCAGGGGATTATAAAATATTGAAATGTGCTTGTTAAAAAAACCGGATAGCTGCAATGGGCTGATGAAAGATTTTACTGCCATTTTTAGCCCATTTTTGGTTGCATGGCGAGCAAATTTGAAAAGAGAGGTGGCATTGGGCGACAAAAAACCTTGAAGGTTGGCGGAAACCTTCAAGGTTTGGCGGTGGTGGTAACTCTATTGAGCAAAAGTGCTGAAGCCGGGCAGATTTCTCGCTTCACTCGAAATGACAGCAACCTTCAACTTCTACCCTATGGCTTTTGGGAGTTGCTTACAAAGGCGATGTACTTGCTGTCGGGCGACCACGAGGGCGCATTTAATGTGCCCTGGCCACCGTAGAGGCAGGCAATTACTTTTGGCGCGCCGGCCGTGGTTAATGGCATAAGGCGCAGCATTACGCGCTTGTAGGCAGGGTGGCTGTTGGGGTCAATATCCACGGGGAAGGATATAAACACCATCCACTTACCATCAGGTGAAATGTGGGGAAACCAGTTATGGTATTCGTCGAAGGTGATTTGCTCTTTTTCGGTGCCGTCGGGCTTCATGCGCCAAATTTGCATGGTGCCGGTGGGGTTGGCGTTGTAGTAAATGTATTTGCCATCGGGCGAGTATTCCGGTCCATCCACGTGCCCTGTTGTGTTGGTCGTGAGGGGTATTTCAGGTCCCCCGTTTATGTTTACCTTGTACAGGTTAAAAATATTGGTGCCGCGCTGGGCTACAAAAGCCACATCCTTGCCGTTGGGACTCCAGCCATGCCAGTAGCTGGGCGTTTTTTCGGTAATAATCTTTGGCTCACCGCCAGTTAAGGGCAGCACATATACCGTTGAGCCATAGCCCGGCAAACCCGGCCTGCCGCTGCTGATGGCGAGCATTTTACCATCGAACGAAATGCCGTGATCGTTATTGCAATTGTTGGCACTCCCGGTGTTAAGGCGTGTGGTGTCGCCGCCTTCAATGGGTATGGTATACAGCCCGCCCTTTTGGTTAAACAGCAGCTTTTTGCCGTCGGGCATCCAGTTAGGGGCTTCAAAACGGTAAGGCGCTTCAAGAATTACTTTGCGTGTGCCGTCAAATACGTTCATTATTTCAAGGCGGCAGCCTAAGGCGCCATTACGCTCGGCGTAAGTATAAGGTACCGGCTTATCAATGCGCACATTCCACACTTTTGCTTCACCCAGGGCGGCGGAATCGTGGGCACACACAAACAGGCCGGCAAAAATGGTGTCAGGCATATCAGGCATATCGTGGCTGCCCACTTCCTGCAAAGGCTCGCCGGCATTGGCTACGCGCATGATAAGCTTTTTGCCTGTACGCTCTAACTGTATTACATCATAATGTTGCTTTTGCGTGGGTATCTCATCTTCCGGGTCCCGCATATATGCCCCGCGCAAGGCGCGCCATTGCAGTACGGTAAGGCCATTGCGGTGGTATGTGGCGCAAATCTCCTGTGCAGCTTCATCCAGTGAAGGCCGTATCATCCAGCCCATTTTTTTGTGGGCGTTGCCGGTATCGCTGCCCGTAAAGGCGAAATTGGCCGTTAATATAAAATCGCCGCTTATTTTTTTGTAGAGGTAATGAAACTCATCCCGGTTAAACCAAATATTATAACCACCACCCTTCAGTGTATAGCTTTGGGCACCTTCGTCATATTGCGCAGAGCCTTTTATTTTAGGGTTGCCAATATCAGCGTGGTTGGTAAAGATGCCTGTTTGGCAAAAAGCGATGGATGAGAGTGTTGTGAGCGCAACGGTTAATAGCAGTTTCATATAAGAAGCGATTATTTTTTGGACACAGAGTTTCATAGAGTATGGCACGGAGTTTCACAGAGTTAACTTAGCGTTTATGTTTCCATTTAATGTTTCTTTCAACGCTAAACTCTGTTTCAACCAATTTTAGTATTTCAGCCATGTTTTTTGCTTGCCAATATTTGTCCTGAAATTTCTCCGGCAGGTGATAACCATAAAAGCGGTATAACTGCTTCGTGGACACTTCCACGTTGTAATTTTCTCCATCGCTCCACCAATCTTCAAGGCCGGGAATATCGCGCATATTTGGTAGCTGTATAATTTGTAAAGTGAGTAATTTATGAACAAAATCAGCCCATCCACTTTTAGGCGATACTGTTTTTTTCCTTTTTGACATGACTGAATCGGTTAGGTTTGTGGGATTCCAATCGACAGACATCCTGTATGAAGTGGCTGACCAAACGGAGTTCGCACGTTTAATAATAAATAGCTTCCTAAGTGTGGTAAAGGGGTAGTTGTACCAAATTCTTATCTGCAAAGAGTCGTATCCGTTTTGTAATACATCAAGCTTTAATTGTGCTGCTTTCTGCTGTGATAGATTGTAAAAAAGGTCAGTATCTCCATCTTTCCAAGTAGGAATTTCTTTCCGAAATTTATCAATAACAGCGGTGTTTTGAGCAAAGCATAGAGCCCAATAGATAACAAAGAGTATTGTAATTATGAATTGCCTCATGTTTAATATACTTAACACTGTTCGCTTGATAAGCTGGTTTTCATATCTAAGGCTTAAAGGACTTCTAAGGTTCCTACAACTCATTCTTCTTTAGCAATCCCACCGCATAATCCG
>JABDGS010000096.1:882-16467 GCA_013285915.1 Bacteroidota bacterium | reverse complement strand
TTTCCCTTAAAATGATAGCTGAAAATATAAAACATACGTTCATTTAAATCAAACACTTTTGATGTTTGTAATGCTTCGTTGGTCATGTATTCTGTATGGCTTGTTGTGTCCTTATGCATGTGGCTATTCAATTCAACCGGCTGCGTGATAGCTGCCGTATCACCTGTTTCTGCGTTGATAAAGGTGATCTTCAATCCTGACAGTTTGGGGGTTTTTCCTTCGGCAACGTAATCAAAGGCACAAGTCAGGTTAAATTCCTGCTCATACTTGTCAGTCGGGTACAGGCGTATCCTCATCCATACATTATCCAGTTTAATCATTTGCATTGGGCCTGCTTCATATTTATAATTTTTGGCCATTTGATAGCGATGAGAACAGGAAGTAACTATCACTAATAATGTTATTGACGTGAAGCAATATGCGTATCTGCAAATTTCAGGCAGGGTTGTTCGTTTCATTTTATATTATGCTGGTTTTATACAAAGCCATGAAAAACTATAGAGAATGTAAGTTAATGAAAACAACTGTACCACTATACCGGTTTAGTAAGCAAATAGCTTTCTCTGTACTGTCTTTGGGCAGGATTGCACAGAACGGTAACTATTCGTACCTTTTCATTCGCTACAGGCCTGGGCGGGCAGTAAAAAGCTAAAATTGTTTTATGTAAACCCTGCCGCTGTGGTTTATTGCTGCGAAAGGCGGTATCTATAAGGTAAAAGTTATAACGATGACAAATGAACAATATCCTAAAATATATTTATACAGGCGCTTGGTGCAGGCAAAGCTTTTTATTGACACGCGCTATGCAGACAAGATAGATCTTGGCAATATAGCTGATGAAGCATATTTTTCTAAATTTCATTTCATCAGGGCATTCAAAAATATTTACCGCAAAACGCCACACCAATATTTAATTTTTGTGCGAATTGAAAAAGCAATGGAATTACTAAGGGGCAGCATTCCCGTTTCAGAAACCTGCTATGCTGTAGGTTTTGAAAGCTTAAGTTCTTTCAGCAAGCTATTTAAGCGTATGGCCGGTATAACCCCTTCTGAATACCTGCTTCAGCACCAAAAAAGAAAAGCACAAATTGCAGAAGCGCCCTTAACCTTTATACCTGGTTGCTTTGCTGAAAAAAAGGGCTGGCTTAAAAAAGAGCAATTTTGAAACAATAGAATTTTAATTCCTGTCTTTTCTTTGTGTAAACAATAAAACGCATGATCACTAAAATGACGCATGTAAGCATCTATGTTCTAAACCAGGAAAGGGCTTACGACTTTTACACAAATAAACTGGGGTTTAAAGTTATAGTAGATGCACCAATGCCTGACGGTGACAGATGGATAACCGTTTGCCCGCCCGAACAGCCGGGGTTTGAAATAATATTAGCGCCAATAACCAGGGGCCTGTTCTCCAAAGAAACCACTGCTGTTTTGAAAGAGCTTGTAGAGAAGGGGACTTTTGGCGCAGGCCTTTTTACGTGTCATGATATTTATGCCACTTATGAAGAACTAAAGGCAAAGGGTGTTGAATTTATTAAAGAGCCTAAAAAAGAATTCTACGGTACTGAAGCTATATTTAAAGACGATTCAGGCAACTGGTTTTCTCTCGCGCAGCTTGCTTAAAAAAATATCTTATAATAATTCGGTTTTTAAACAAAGCACTTTACTCTCTATAATCCCGCCAGGGCCTTTCTCTGCAGGGTGAGGCGCGCCCGAAACTTTGGGCCGGGTGACAGGTTGCGCATGGGTTTAGGGATGTTCAAAGGGCTGCGTTGAAGACGCGATACAATCTTTTAAAATTAACGAAATATGAAAACGACGTTTGACAAAGCTACAAGGGATGAATTGATAAGCAGGATAAAAATGCTTAATGAAAACAGCACCGCCCAATGGGGTAAAATGAATGTTTACCAAATGCTGAAACACAATACCCTGTGGCAAGAATGGATAGCAGACAAGAAAAAGCACAGGCAGGCATTTATTGGCCGCTTGTTTGGAAGAATGGCTTTGAAAAGTATTTTAAAAGATGACAAAGGCCTTAGGCGGAATACACCAACCCTTCCTGAATTGATGGTAACAGGAAATGGGGATGTTGCATTAGAAAAAGCAAAATGGATAGCCCTGCTTGAAGAACATGCCAATTTTTCAAACCCTGGCTTTGTACATACTTTTTTCGGTAAGATGACAGAAGAGCAGATGGGGTACCTTGCTTATAAACATGCTGACCACCATTTGCGGCAATTTGGTTGTTAGGCAGTGCTGCACTGACCCTGATTATATTAATTATTAAAAAAGCGGGGGTAGTATCGAAAGCTATCCATTTTTTGTCGACTGGAATCAACTTACAAGGCAATGATTGATGCCAAATCTACATTGTATGTATGTTGCCTTAATACTGTAATCCATGCGGCTAACCTTTGCAGGTCATCTACCCCGGCTTTATGCATGTCTGAAAAAAGCCTTTTAAATCGCGGGTCATCTTTAGTGTTGACTTTTTTAGACTCCCTTTTGAATTGGTCAAAATCATTGGGTAACCCATAATCAGCAACATTAATATCCGCTGCCTCAGCGTTATATAGTATAAACCTTTCCATAGCAGGGTTTATTTGTATAATATAATGATGCCTTGCTTTGTGTTTGTGTAAAATAAGCGAGCCTGCTGTATGCACTTCGTTAAACTCTTTTAGGTATGCTACTTCCCGTTTGTCCTTATCAATGATACCGACAGCAAAGCGGTCGGCAAATTTTTCCTGCATTACCCTGGTGACTGTACCGCAGCCTTTTTGATGATTATATTGCCCTTTAGCAGGAACGATGGTTTCAATGAGGTTCGTATCGACGTAACATTCGGGAATAACAGATTGATCCATTATACAAAACTTTCGCTGTTGGTAAATAAATCAATCCCATTTTGAAATACATTATATAAGTCCTCTTTGGTAAGTTGGCGCAATTTAGTTTCAGCATCTTCATAATGTACCATAAAAACAGATAGTTCCTCCCGCGCATTTTCTACAAGGTCGTTCAGGATATATGGGCTATGTGTCGCAATAAAGTATTGGTTATCCTTTTTGTAGATCATTTCTTGCGTTAAATGCGTCATATAAGGCGGAAAAGAATGCGCTTCAGGCTCTTCAAAAAGCAGGACACTATTGTTGTTTGAAGCAATGGCAGCCTTGTAAAATATGATCCGCTGCAAAGTATCAGCGGTGGAGTTATATGGAATCAAAAAAATACCATCATCATTTCGCTGGATCACCTTGATTGTTTGACTTGCTTTATCAAAAGCAATCTCCAAATTATACTCTTCAAACATTTCTATTACCTGCTTTTTCAAATCAGGATAGTTTTCTATAATAGTCAGCAAATTAGTCCCAAACGGTGGAATCAAATATCTGGCGTGGGATCTTCTAAAAATAACATTATGCCTGAAGGCATATTTTTTAACTGGAGGTTCGAACCCGGGATTTCTGCTTACCCTTCTTACCATTAACCTTTCATCGAATTCAGGATAATAAGAGTCACCCCCCAAAAAGGCAACCAGAACCTTTAACCCTTCTTTCGGGCTAAATCCCAATTTACATACCCCTTCATTTGTTTCTACACTGGCATCCATTTCAATGTTGCCATTGTAAAATAGTTCAGCCTCATTTTCAACCCTGACAAGGCTGGAAAGCCTCCTGTTTGCTCCTTCGGGCAAATAGGGTATAGAGAACAGGGATAAGGCCTCCAAAATATTTGATTTGCCAACGTTAGGACGGCCGATGAACAAATTAATCCTTTTGCAATCAACAATATCGCACTCTTTGATTGATTTAAAATTTCTGATATGGATATGTCGTAAAAAGTCAGGCATTCTTTGTTTGTATTATTCTTATGACAAACTTACCGCTTTTTCATGCTTATATCCTGCTCTTTTTTCATGCCGGATTTTGCCCCGTGGCTATGAGACCGTGTGGGCAAGGAAGTGCCACAGGCAGAGGTGTTCCGCCATCAGTGGGTTATCTGCGCCAGGGACGGGCAACAGGGCTGAGCCGGTTTGATTACGGATTTTGTTGTTTGTTATATTTATTATTGCTTTACCAAACCTTGTAAATTTCACGATAGCCCGTTAGGTACATATCTTGATAGCCCTGCATTTTTTCCTGCATCCTTTTCATCTCTTCACTGTTTTGCATATATTTTTCCCAGTTTTGCTCGTAACCACTAAGATTTTCATATTGGCTTACCATAATTACCCGGTTAAACTGGCCGGTCATATCCGTCATAATGTTCACCAGTTCTTCATTACCCTCCATAGCTTCTTTAAACATTTTGGCAAGCTTAGAGGCGTTGCCGGGTTTGCAAACAAAGATGTCATGTACGATGATCATAAAATGATGTTTTAGTGATACAGCAAATCTCCGAAGTAATATTCAGAATAGTTAGTTACACGGAAAAATAATACTAAGCCGGGGCCGGGATATATCGTAGCCAGTGGCAACACCTGCACAAGAGCGGAAAATGCATGTATATTTATGGGAGACTGGCTATCATTAAATAATTGATAGAGCCCTGCGTAACTCTACAATAGCATGGGTTGGTGGAAATACTACCATTGGCGTAAAACAACTGTACCGGTGTACCGGTTTAGTACATAAAACCGGTACAGTGGTACAGTTAAGTTATTGTTTATAGCTAAACGTGCGCAACGCGCTTTAGATCTACGTGTGCAGCGGGTGTTACAACTAATGGTATCATTTCAGTTTGGGTATCGCTGTAATCAAGCCCAAACGCTTTTTTATCACTTTGGCCCAGGCCTTTTAAGCCAAAATAAGCGTTAAGTATAAAACCTTCCCTAAGAGAAAATTCATTTTCAACAGAAAGAAAACGGTCAACAATTACATACCGTATGTCGGCCGCCAGTTTGTATTTCTGCATCGCCTCGTACTTACTTTCTTTAAGGCACAGCTCATGCTGCTGCACCATTTCATCCAGTATCTTTTTAAAGAACAGATTTATACGTGTTTGTATCCTGAAACCCAGCCTTAACTCAACCCGTATCACCTTATCTTCTTCCAACTCCTCTATGGAGTATTCCATGGTATATGGCTCGTCTGTTCTGTCAATATGCACAAACCAGTACACATCTGCTCTTTTGGGTTGTTTGCCAAAAATGGAATTGATCATTTTCTGCTCAATGCTTCTTGCATTATTGGCTTTGGTAAGGTACACAAGGTGGGTGGCGTATTTGGGCACTGATATATCGCTGCTTAATTCCTTAAGTGCAGGAATCTGTTCAGTAAGGCTAACGAAGTTGAGAAAGCGGTTTGTTATTTTTCGTGCCTGGTACCAAACATACATGGTGAATATCAACCCAAATTCAAAAATTAAAAACATCCATCTCTTCTTAATTTTTGCTACGTTGGCAATAAAGAAAGATGTTTCAACCGTAACAAAAACCAGCAACACCAATATCATCAGTACTGCAGCCCATTTTTTTATAAACTTCATGTAATAGAACATAAGTGTGGTTGTCATAAGCATGGCTATGGTGATGGAGAAGCCGTAAGCAGCTTCCATATTACTGCTCTCTTTAAAGTACAGCATCACTGCCATGCAGCCAAACCACAATATCCAGTTTATACTGGGTATATAAATTTGCCCTTTTATGTTTGATGGAAACTTGATGGTTATTTTTGGCCAGAAGTTAAGGCTTACGGCCTCGCTTATTAAAGTGAACGAGCCGCTTATTAATGCCTGGCTGGCAATAATGGTTGCAAGCGTTGCTATAATAATGCCCGACAGTAAAAACCAGTGCGGCATCATTTCGTAAAACGGGTTTAAACCATCAAGGTGTTGTTTGCCCCTTAATAATATCCATGCAGCCTGCCCAAAGTAGTTTGCCAGCAGCGATATTTTTACAAATATCCAGCTAACCTGTATATTCTTTTTACCGCAATGACCAAGGTCTGAGTACAGCGCTTCAGCACCGGTGGTGCACAGGAACACCGCACCCAACAACCAAAAGCCCTCTGGGTAATCCGTTAAAAGTTTAATAGCATAATATGGGTTAACCGCTTTTAGCACTTCTGGGTACTGGGCAACTTCGTGTATGCCCAATGCCATGATCATACTGAACCAAATAAGCATAATGGGGCCGAATGAAATTCCTACCACTTTTGTACCAAAACGCTGGAAGAAAAATAAGAGTGAAAGGATGCCGATAACTATACCAACGGTAAGGTCGTTACCGGGTACAATAGTATGCTCAAGGCCTTTAACGCCATTTAACCCTTCCACGGCAGATGCAACTGAAATGGGCGGTGTTATAATACCATCTGCCAGCAATGTGCCTGCACCTACAATGGCCGGAAAGTACAACCAGTGCCGGTAACGGCGCACCAGCGCGAACAGTGAGAATATACCACCTTCACCCTTGTTATCTGCCTGCAGGGTAAGCAAAATGTACTTAAAAGTGGTTTGCAGTGTAAGCGTCCAAACAACGCAGGAAATACCGCCGTACACCAGTTCATCGGTTACAGGGCGGTCGCCAACAATGGCTTTAAATACGTACAGTGGAGATGTGCCAATATCGCCAAATATTATCCCTAAGGTAATAAGGATACCGGCCGCTGAGACTTTTTTTAGATGCGGGCTCATAATTGTGTTGGTTAAAGTAAAAAAGTTCACATGCCCGGTAAATACGTTACCAGGTAAAGCGGCAATCGTGCTTGTTGTGGAAGAAGCATCAAAAAAAGTTTCAACCCCTACCGTTTTGTACGTGGGTAAGTAAGGGGTTTACAAAAAGCCAAAATTCAGTTCAAAAAAAAAGTTCAAATTCAGTTCAAAAAAGTGGGACAAAGTTAATAGCAGTTAAACGCCCCGAAAAGTTTTTTTAGATAACTAACATTTGTTACTGCCTGTTTTGGGGGTATTTGTGCTTAAAATGTGATTAATGCTGCTTTTGGCAACGTGGTCCGAAAGACGGAAAGTCCGGAAGACGGAAGACAGAAAGCCAGACAGAGGGGCGAAAGACCGGAAGTTCCGTCTCCAATAGCGAAGCAGGTATTTTGTGGTTAGGTTTTATTTAGTTCGGGTTTTGTTCGCGCAGGTAAGCCTCAATAGCAGCAAATCTTTGTTTGGTAGCTTCATCGGGCGCCTCATCTTTTTGCATATACATAGCCCAGCCTAAAGGCGTGCCGTTATACACTTTATCTGTCGCGGTAAGGCTTGCACCTGCCTCAACAAGCAGTTTTACAGCATGTAACGAGCCGGAGTAAACAGCCTGGTGCAGCGGTGTAGCATGGCTATGAAAACCAGAACCTTTTGCCGGGTAGCCATTTGGGTTTGCGCCTGCGGTTAATAATAACGAGATGATACTTGTATTGGCGTAAAATGCTGCCATGGTAAGGGCCGTAACCCGTTCACTTTCGGAGGTATGTGATATAAGTCTTAGTACATCATCCACGCGGTTTAAACCAACTGCGGTTGCCAGCGTAAGCTCCCCGCCCCTTTCAATAAGTCTTACAGCGGCATCAATGTTACCATGCGTCAAAGCACCTAAGCCACCACCGGGTGCGGCGCCTTCATCAATCAATAAGTCAAGCAGTTGTAACTGCACCCCGCATTCCCGCGGAATACGCCCTGTAACAACCAGCCCAAGTGTGTAGTCAAGTTGCTTTTGTGCAGTATCGCCGGCAAGCTGTTTTACTTTGGCAATAAGCAGGCGTGTAATATCAACAATATTAACAGGCAGCTTACCCACCCTTATCGGGTTATCGGCAACAAACCATAT
Source organism: Bacteroidota bacterium (assembly GCA_013285915.1). Classification (GTDB taxonomy): domain Bacteria; phylum Bacteroidota; class Bacteroidia; order Chitinophagales; family Chitinophagaceae; genus JABDFW01. Next base: position 8,690 of record JABDGS010000096.1, on the reverse strand, counting down.
AAGATAAGGATGCTGAAAGTAATCGCCGCTGGGGCGGTTAAGCGGTTGTGTAATAAGGTAAGGATGGGTGGTAACGAGATTTTGCAACGTATCGATATTGCCAGCATCAATAGCTTCTACTGCTTGCAGAAAAAGTGGGTCTGTTATTTCTTCGTTTTTCATAGTTGTAAAGGTAATAAACCCCGATGTTTCGGGGCGAAGCCTTCCGGGCAATCATGTTGATATGTACCGTTTGATGCACTTTATTCATCGGCGGCTTTATTTGGGATAATGTATTTTAAGGCAGGCCTTACAGTATATTTGTTACAAACTTATTTTATGAACCGCAGTAAATTTCTTAGCCTTACGGGGTTATCATTTGTTAGTGCAATATTTATGTCTGCACACAAAAAGGCAGCGAAAATACCGGTGACAGATTGCGGTGACCCCATTACACCACCTGTACCCGAAGGGCCTTTTTATAAAGATGAAAAACTGATGCGTGCCAATATTATTGAGCATAAAAAAGGCACAGACATTGAATATATTTTTAAGGTTGAAGATAAACATTGCAAGCCTGTACAGGGCGCTATTGTTGATATATGGCAATGCGATGCTGATGGCGTATACTCAGATTTTAAACAGGAAAACACTTTAAATGAAACCTGGCTGCGCGGCTACCAGGCAACTGATAAAAGCGGTGAGTGCAGATTTACTTCCATTTTTCCCGGGTGGTATAATGGCCGCATAACGCACCTGCATGCAAAGGTGCATGTAAACGGCGCGGTACTATTAACCACTAACCTGTTTTTTGATAAAGAAGTAGAAGCCGAAATATTTAAAAGCCCCTTATACCCCAAAGGACCTAACCCTATTGACGTGTTGCAGGATATTGAACTGCATGTTGATAAAGACCATGTTCGCCACGATACGCTGGTAATGAAAGTTAGCAAAAACGCAGGCGGTAAGCTTGAGGGAAAATATACATTTGCAGTATAAAATGCTGTGTTGCAGTGTTGGATGCTTGCTGTATATTTAAAAAATAAATGCTTGTTATATGATGAACCATTTACCACGCAGGCAGTTTTTAAAAACCAGCGGCCTTGCCCTTGGTGCTGCTTTACCGGCATTATCATTTGCACGCGACAATGAAAAACTACCGGGTATTGCACTTCAACTGTACACCGTGCGCGATAAGTTTAGTACTGATATACCCGGCACATTGCACAAAATCGGGGCTATGGGTATTACGCACGTTGAAACTGCATTTTGGCCGCAGGGCGTAACCGTAAAACAAGCTGCGCAATACATAAAAGATGCGGGGCTGTCGGTATGTTCAAGCCATGTTGATATACCAACGGGTGATAAAAAAGCAGGGGTCCTTCAAGCTGCTGAAGCCTTTGGCAGCAAAAAAATTATATGGCACGGTTGGCCTGAAGATAAGCGCTACAGCAGCCTTGATGGAACAAAAGAACTGATAGACATTTATAATAAAGCGGGTGAAACCGCAAAAGCAAACGGGCTGCAGTTTGGCCTGCACAACCATTGGTGGGAGTTTAGAAATAAGGTTGGTGGAAGGTTTGTGTATGAATGGCTTTTAGAAGGTGTAAGCAAGGACATATTTTTTGAAATTGATACATACTGGGTTAAAGTTGCAGGCCACGACCCTGCTGCTATTATACAGAAATACGGAAGCCGTGCAAAATTTCTGCACATGAAAGATGGCCCGGCTAAGTTTAGTGCTGCGCTATTATCTGACAAGCCTGACCCTATGGTACCATTAGGCAAAGGCACACAGAACGTGCCTGCCATAGCTAGTGCTGCAAAAAAATATATTGACTGGATGGTTATTGAAATGGATGTTGTACAAGGCGATGTTTTTGCGGCCATACAGGAAAGTTATCAATACCTGGTAAGGTACAAATTTGCACAAGCTTAGTTTTGAGGGATGATACATAAGTTTACCGCTGATATAAAAATAATCGGGATAAACCCTTACGTAACTGTGCCGCCGGGCATACTGGAAGCCGTTTTTAAAAAGGCTGGGAAAGATAAAGGCCCCATACCTGTACACGGCAAATTAAACAGGCAACCCTACAAACAAAACCTTATGAAATATCTTGGCGAGTGGCGCTTGTATGTTAACACCACGATGCTAAAAAACTCCCCAAAAAGAATTGGTGAAACAGTTACTATTACCATTGCTTTTGATAAGGCCGACCGCAGCATTGCCCCCCACCCTGCCCTTGTAAAAGCCTTACGGGCAAACAAGCGTGCCAAAGCTGTATTTGATAGCCTGCGCCCAAGCCTGCAGCATGAAGTTGTACGCTATATAGCAGCGCTTAAAACCCAGGGAAGTGTTGACAGAAACATAATAAAGGCGATTGATTTTTTGCTTGGCAAGGGAAGGTTTGTGGGGAGAGATGGGGTGAAGTAAATTAAAATCGAAATATTCCAAAGTATGCCACGTCCTCATACTCTCACAGCTATATATCTTTGAATGTCGTTTGCAAAAAGGGATTTTAATGAGGATAAGGGGATGCAGTTCCCAAACACTAAAAGGCACAAGTGGCCCCGCGTTGCTGGAACACTTGCGCCAGTGGAGTAGCCACAGGCAACGGAGAGTGATGTATATAATGCAACCTGTCTCAAAGGCAAGTTTTTACTAAATACTTTCGGGCATAGCGGCCTGATTTTTTACCTATCTTGCAGTGTATAGAATAAAATAGTTAACGATGGCTGATAAGTTTAAAGCAGGAGATGTTATTAAATTGAAATTGGGTGGCCGTTCAATGACAGTTAAGGGGCATGCAAGCAAACATACTGCTGATGGAAACATTCCAATAGCAGATAAGTATGAATGTTTTTGGATGGATGGGGCCAAATTGCAGAAAGCAATTTTCCAGGAAGATGCAATCATGTTAATGGAGAATAAAAATTCTTAACCGGGTGTTTATGATCCATGGAATTACCCCCCGGCGGCCTGGCGGGCAGCACAGTTATTACGTTTGACGTTCAGCAGAAACAGGTGATTTTTAAAGTTGCAAATTTTATATGCCGGGTAAAATAATTTCATTCATTGTTTATAATCTCAATTCCAGGCAGGTGCTGTCTTCTATATTAAAATGTTCATTTTTTATATTTATTGCCTGCATTGTTTTTAATTGTAAAAAACCTTTTAATCCTGTACCGCTTACTGCAAGAACTAATTATTTGGTTGTTGATGGGGTTATAAACACAGGCGCTAACGGGGTTACCGCTATCAACCTTAGCCGTGCGAGAAGTTTAAGTGATTCAACTTATAATGTTTTACCTGAAAGCAACGCTGTTATTATAATAGAGAGCAGTACGGGTGCTGCTTACCAATTACATGAAGCAACACCCCCTGCATATATAAGTGATCCGCTGAATTTAGATATCAGTCAAACATATAGGTTGCACATCACCACATCCAACGGCGAACAATACCTGTCGGACCTTGTTGCAGTTAAGCAATCGCCGCCTATTGACAGTATTACCTGGCAGCAGGATGATGGCGTGCACATTTATGCCAATACACACGATGCCACAAACAGCACCACGTATTACCGGTGGGATTTTACAGAAACATGGCAGCATAACGCAAGGTACGAAACGACTTACGGCGTAAGTAACGGGCTTATTTTTAACAGGGATTCAACCAACTCAATTTACAAATGCTGGAGCAATAATAATTCCACAAGCGTGATATTAGGAAACTCCGTTGCGTTAAGCCGGGATGTAATAAGTAAGCAGCCAATAACAACTATACCCGCTGATAATGAAAAAATAGCCATTCGCTACAGCATTTTGGTGAGGCAGTATGCGTTAACCCCTGATGCCTACAAATACTGGGGCATCATTCAAAACAATACGCTGGCCATAGGTACACTTTTTGATGTTCAGCCATCGCAGTTGCATGGAAACATTGCTTCTGTTTCAGATAAATCCGAACCCGTTCTCGGTTTCATCAGCGCGGGCAGTGTGCAGGAAAAACGAATATTCATCAATTACGCCGACCTTGTGAATTGGACAGTTCCGCCTTCACAGCAAAATTGTGATATTGTAAAAATACCGCAAAACCCGCTGGATTTTCGTATTTATAATTATCCCGATACCAGTTTTTCGCCTTATTATTTTATAACCCCAGGCATCATAGCCATTACCAAAAATATTTGCCTTGACTGCAGGTACCAGGGTGGCAGTAATGTTAAACCATCTTTTTGGTAGCACTATGCTGCATTGTATATCTTTTGCCGGCCAGGCCCAGCATTTCGAAAAAATAAAGGGACACAGTTCCCAAACACTAAGAGGCACAAGTGGCCCCGCGTGGCGGGAATACTTGAGGTAGTGGGGGGGTACAGGCGGAAGGGTTTTGGTGCTGCTAAACGGGTCACAGGCCCGGCACATCAATTGGTGACAGGTGGCCCACTGAAGCGGAACACCTGCGCCAGAAAAGAAGATAAAAGCTTGTATAAAGAAATTCAAAAAGCGATTGACAGCGGAAAAATTCCTTCTCATATAGTAGATAGCTTAGATGCAGTAAGGAGCATTGGAAATTTAGCCGCACGTCCAACAAAAGATGCAAACAGTGGCGAAATTCTGCCAGTTGAGCCGGGAGAAGCAGAGTGGAATATTGAAACGTTAGAATTCCTTTTTGATTTTTTTTACATTCAACCGTAAAAAACAAGAAAAAGAAAAGAGGCTTTGAATGACAAATTGAAATCGGCAGGAAAATAATTCAACAAAGTACATTTTAAAAATTACTAAATCAGTCGACAGTGTTACCCAACTCTTCGTACTGTTTAATAAAATAAAAGCTAGCCTGCTATCTGAAGAGTTAACCTAGCACTCTTTGGCTGGTAAAGAGTTGCTATTAAACGCTAAGGCGCAACAGGCTCAATAAAAATGCGTTTTATACGGGGAAATTTTTGTTTTATTTCTTTACTTATGCGCTCAATGGCTTCGGTTATCTGGCGGGTATCAAGGTCATCTTTAAAAACGGTTATTAATTGCAGCACCACATCTTCAGGCGCAAGATAGGTTGACAGGTGTTGCTTTACTTTAGCCACCGCTTCATCCTTCTCAGCAAGTGCCACTATTTTTTTCATGGTCCTTTCGTTGGGTGCTTCGCCCATAAGCAGGCTCCAGCTTTCGCGCACCAGCACCATCGAAATTAAAATCAGTATAAGGCCAATTACAAGGGCGGCAGCGCCGTCGTAATAGGCATTGTGCAATGTGTGCCCCAGCCAAATACCCACAAACGCAACGGGCAAACCAAGCAGGTCACCAACGTCAGACAGCAGGATGATGAAGGTAACCGGATCTTTGCTTTCGCGAATAGCTTCCCAAAATGGTATTTCGCCCCTCTGTTTGTTAAACAGCCTGAGCGATGAATAAGCCGACACCGCTGTAAACACAAATGCCACACCCAGCACCACATAGCTCCATGTGCCGTTGCCAGAGAGTGCGGGGTGCTTTATTTGTTGAAGCCCTTTATAGAAAGATATGCACCCGCCTGCCACAAAAACCATAAGTGATACAATAAAAGCCCAAAAATATAGCTCGCGGCCATAGCCAAACGGGCGCCTGCTGTCTGGCTTCTGCTGGCTTTTATACAGCCCCCAAATAAGCAGCAGTTGGCTAAGGCAGTCAATAAATGAGTGGATGCCCTCACTAAGCATAGCGGTACTGCCGCTAATGCCCGAGCCAATAAATTTGGTAATGGTAATTACCACATCGGCAGCAAGTGCTATATAAATTACCTGCTTAGATTTCACGATGTTAAGGTAACACAAATGCTGCGCCGGATTGGGGGTTTGATTTGTGCAGGTTTTAAACAAACAGACCAGCAGGGGCTTTGGTGCTGCTAAACGGGTCACAGACCCGGCACATCAATTTGCACAGGTGGCCCCGGCTATCCCCTCACCCCTCTTTTCTCCGGTATAAAATAATGTATGCCCCCATAAAAATCTACACCATTTAAGGGGCTTAATTTTAACAAGCTTGCGGGTGCGTCGCCGCCAATAAAAAAGTAGCTGTACCGTATGGCAAAACCAACTCTTGGCTGCAAATGATGATAGTACAGCAACGATACAGGCACACTTGCCTCAAACCGTGTTGTTTCATAACGCGGAGTAAGCGAATAAACATCTGGCCTTATAACGCCTTGCTGGCTGCCGTGGCCAAACCCCTTTATAATAGTAGCGTTTATAAAAAATTGTTTATAAAAATCCCAATCGGCCTGCAGGCTTATGGCAGCAGGCAGAGCCATTTTAAAGTGGTTGCCGGTAACCGATTTTGCCGAGTCGCCGTTATAAAAAACAGCGCTTAATGTTTCGTCTACCTGTGCATTGCTGTTAAACCCAATGTGGCTCCAATTGGTAAAATCAGCCTGGCTTGCCTGCAGGTGATACGACGTTGTGTTCCGGTTAAAATTAATAGCACCTAAATCAATTAACGATATGCCCAGCCTGTACACATAATCATCTTTTTCAGGGGCGCTTTGTATATGCACGCGCGTGTTGCCTGCATAACCGGCCTCTTTAAGGCGCGTGTAAATAAAGCCTATATCTGCCCCAAACCCATGGCCGTGGTTTAAATTATGGCTGCCAAATTTTTTAAAATCGTCAAAATTGGTGCGACCATAATCAACGGAAGAATTTACAAAAACAAGGTTGGCCGAATCGGCTATACTATAACTAACATGCGTGTTTTTAGCATAGGCGGCAGCAAGGCCCTGCAGGTAATTAAGGCTTATGCCGGCCTTCAGCTCATTTTTTCGGTCGCCATATAATATGGCCGCATAATGCAACCCATATTCAAGCCAGCCCATTGAATTAACCCTGGTTGAATTATCCTGGAACTGTACGCCCCAAAGGTCTCTCACGCGAAAATAAGCATAGGCATTTTCCGCCATATTACCGGGTATATCATTAATATTTGCATACATCCTTGCCGAAGCAGTAAAGCCTATCTCATGCTTTTTAGCAACTTTTACAAAAAAGGACGGGCCCAGTATTTCTGATGAAAAAGTAACATTGTTAAGCTTGTTAGGGTTTTGCGGATCGTATCGGCTATAGAATATTGTTTCGTTAATAGCGCCGTCAATAATATTTTTAAAACCAAACACGGCAAGCTTTTTTTTGGGCACGTACAAAAAAGTATTGTCAAAAACAACATCGGCCGACAAAATATTTACATCCAGGCTTAGTGGCGAGCCCGCCATTGAGGCAGGGTTAAGCAGGGCGCCCTGTATGCCCGCATAGTTGCTATTGCGTATGCCGAGGTTTTGCTGCGCAAACGGCCACAGGCATATACTAAGTGCCGCAAAAACGGCTGCTATTTTTTTCATAACATGGTGTTTAACATTACGGGGCTGCCGGTTAATTGAGGGAAAGAGATTGACAGGTTAGCTAATAATACAAACGGCGCTATCTGCGCAGGGGTTGTGTTACAGGAAAAAGATAAACGAGGCACTTTAATAAAACAGCAGGCAGGGCAGGCAATGATAATTTTTTGCTAAAGGCAATGACATGATAAACAACTACGGAAATAGCAGGCGGCAATTAAAGATAGCCAAAGGTATAAGGCTTGGGCTGGTGGTGGACAGGCGGCAGGGCCTTTGTTGCTGTCAAACGGGTCACAGACCCGGCACATCAATTGGCACAGGTGGCCAGTGAAGCGGAATACCTGCGCCATGGAGGAAGGGAAAATACAATGTTAGCGTTGTATCGTCAATCTAAGGCTTGTTCTGGTGTCCAGAGCATTTCAAGTCGCCAATCAAAGAAGCCAAATTCCTGACGAATAAC
>JABDGS010000096.1:0-872 GCA_013285915.1 Bacteroidota bacterium | reverse complement strand
ATGAAGCCTCGTCCATTTTAGTCCAGTTGAATTTTCTAACTTCTTTAAAGCTTTGAGTATGTGGCAGGTTCTTGAGAATAATTCGATCAATTGGAGGATGAATGAATTTCGAAGTTTGGTTTCCACTATCGGAACTTATAACAACGGCTGTTTTAAGATAGATTGCGATAATTTTCGCCGCTTGCCCATACGTTGCGATCACGCCAAGCTTTTCAAATTCTTCAATAATCAATTTGCACCACTTTCTTTGTAACTCGTCATAATAATTTTGTCCACTTTTAGCATTTGCAGATTCAATGAAAGATTTAAGGTTTGTCTTGTTAATTACTTGACTAATCTTCCAAGTTTTTGTAAATGACCGCTGAACAGCCCTGGCGGCAGCCCAAATAGCGTATCTATGTCGGTGTTGTGTAAAATCGTATTGCATAGTATATTGCCGCTAGTGAAAAAGTATAGACGCAAAAAATGGAATTCCGTCAAGCCCGGAATTGAAGCCAAATTTATAATTAAAAAATGATGTTGTATTAACCTAACTAAGGCTAGAATTACAACTGTTATACTTTTGGATGTGATTTTCTTCTCCGCAGAGTCCATCCCACACCAAAGGCCAGCGCTATGAGACTCTGCGGAGAAGACAAAAAAGTCTTTACAAACTGCATTCAAACATGTATAACTGGGCGAGGATAAGAACGTAGTATAGTTTGAAATATTTAGATTCTAATTTACCTCACTCCATCTCTCCTCTCCGGCGCACATGTTCCGCTTTCAGCGGACCACCCGTGTCAATTGATGTGCCGGGTCTGTGACCCGTTTTTCTTCTCCGCAGAGTCTCATGGCGCGTGTGCCTCGTGCTTAGCATGGACTCTGCGGCG
>JABDGS010000095.1 GCA_013285915.1 Bacteroidota bacterium | reverse complement strand
ACCAGCTTTAGTTTTTCATGGCATCATCGTTGCGTCGCACTTTTCAACTCTTTGCCAACGGTCATCAATCAACAGCAATCAATCTGCAATCCGCAATCTAAAATCTGCAATCCTGTTATCTTATCTTCAGCGTTACAATTGACGTTATCACACACAGTATCGTTATAATCCAAAACCTCAATGCGATCTTATTTTCATGAAACCCTTTCTTCTGATAGTGATGGTGCAAAGGGCTCATAAGAAATATCCTCTTACCCGTTCCGTATTTCTTTTTTTGTGTATTTAAAATAACTTACCTGCAGCATTACGCTTACCAGTTCAATAAGAAACACGCCACAAAAAATAGGTATCAATAATTCTTTACGCACTATAATTGCAAGGGATGCTATGATGCCGCCTAATGCAAGGCTGCCTGTATCACCCATAAATACCTGCGCAGGGTAAGCGTTATACCACAAAAAACCAATGCATGCACCCACAAACGCACCCATAAAAACAGAAAGCTCACCAAGGTTGGGTATGTACATTACGTTTAAGTAGCTGGCAAAATTGTAGTTGCCACTTACATACACAAACACACCTAGCCCCGCCCCTATAATGGCGCTAACTCCAGCAGCAAGCCCATCAAGGCCATCAGTTATGTTGGCACCGTTTGATACCGCTGTTATGATGAACGTTACAATAAGAATATACACTATCCATGTGTATTTTTCAGCACCTTTGCCCATCCAGCTTATAAGCCAGCTATAATTAAATTCGTGGTTCTTTACAAAAGGGATGGTTGTAATAGGTGTTTGCACTTTTACATATCTTACCGGTTGGCCGTTTACAGTATATACAATTATGTTACTGTCTTTAGCAAGCCTTTCACCCGCGTGTAATACCTGTGCTTTATTTTGTTGTCCCATAAGTTCACGCTCAACGGTAACATTGCTGTTAAAATAAAGCGTAACGCCAACTATAATACCCAGCCCAACCTGGCCAATAATTTTTGATACCCCGGCAAGCCCATCTGAATCTTTCTTTGTATATTTTTCACCGCGCTGCTGTGCAATTTTGCGTGCCCGTAATTTAAATAAGTCATCCAGGAAACCAATCATACCAAGCCAAACGGTGCAGAGTAACATAAGGCGTATGTATACTTTATTCAAGTCGGCAAACAATATTGTTGGTATAAGTATAGCCAGCAATATTATGATGCCGCCCATAGTTGGCGTTCCTTTCTTTTGCTGTTCACCTGCGAGGCCAAGGTCACGAACAGTTTCGCCTATTTGCTTACGCTTTAGCAGGTTTATAATACGCTTGCCATACACTGTAGCAATTACAAGGGATAACAGTATAGCCATAGCTACCCTGAAAGTGATATACTGGAATACACCAGCCCCACTTAAATTAAACTCCTGTTTTAACCATGTAAATAAATAGTACAGCATATACCCTCCCAACCTCCCTAAAGGGAGGCTTTAAAAACGTTTATAATTTAAACCCGTAATACATTCATTGCCTTTATTAATAAACATAACTACCCCTATTACACAATCTTCCACATTTCCCTTCCCTTTTAGGGGAAGGATAGGATGGGGCTTTTACTTCCCCAACAATTCAAACATTTCCAACAACGTTTCCTTATCATCAAAATGCCTGTGCTCGTCATTTATTATTTGATATTTTTCATGCCCCTTGCCGGCAAGCAGTATTATATCTTCTTTGTTAGCAATACTTACTGCCATTTGTATTGCCTCTTTTCTGTCAATTACCGTTACTGACTTTCTTCTGCCCGCAGAATTTAAGCCGGCCTCCATATCGTGCAGTATTTCTTCCGGATCCTCAAACCTTGGATTATCGCTGGTAAAAATGGCACGGTCACTTAATTCACTGGCTATCTGGGCCATAACAGGGCGTTTTGTTTTATCACGATTACCGCCGCAGCCAACCACCGTTATAACCTGCTCATAACCCTTGCGTAATTTTTTTATGGTAAGCAGTACGTTCTCCAAAGCATCCGGTGTATGTGCGTAATCAACTATGCCAATTATATTTGTACTGCTAATAACATAATCAAACCTGCCCTCCGCTCCTGTTAACACACTTAGCACACGCAAAACTTCGTTACTTTCTTCACCCAGGCAAACAGCAGCCCCATATATTGCCAGCAGGTTGTATGCATTAAATTCTCCGATCAACCTAAAGTGTACTTCCTTGTCATTTACCGTCATCACAAGTCCTGTCAGTGCGTTCTCCAGTATCTTGCCCTTAAAATCTGCCATTGTTTTAAGGCTGTAATAATATTTTTTGGCAGGTGTGTTTTGCAGCATTACCAGCCCCCGCTTATCATCAAGGTTTGATATTGCAAATGCGTCACTACCTAATCCATCAAAAAAACTTTTCTTTACACGTATATATTCATCAAATGTTTTATGATAGTCAAGGTGGTCGTGCGTAATGTTGCTGAATAATGCGCCTGCAAAATGCAACCCCGTAATGCGGTGCTGGTGAATGGCGTGACTACTGCACTCCATAAACGTATGCGTTACACCGGCGTCAACCATTTGTTTCAACAGCGCATTTAAACTTACAGCATCAGGTGTTGTATGCGTTGAAGGCACTATTTCATCCCCTATTTGGTTTTGCACAGTGCTTATTAAACCACATTTATAACCAAGCGAGGTGAATAATTTATACAAAACTGTAGCTATGGTAGTTTTACCATTAGTGCCGGTTACACCAACAAGCTTTATTTTGCGGCTTGGTTCGCCGTAAAAATTATGTGCGATGTATGCTACTGCTTCGTGCGTATTAGTTACCTGTATGTATGTAATACCTTCTTTAAATTCCTCAGGAAGATCTTCGCATACAATTACCGTTGCACCAAGTTCAACTGCCTTTTCTATAAAAGCATGGCCATCTGATTTTTCGCCACGTATTGCAACAAATATGGCACCTGCAGATATTTTTCTTGAGTCTATCTGAACGCCGGTTACTGCCATGTCAGTGTTGCCCCTTATTGATTGCAACCGAACTTTGTATAATATGTCCTGCAGCTTTGCCATGTATTAATTCAATGTTATTTGTACCTGTGTGCCTTTATTTATCGTTTCGCCTACATTAACCGATTGCGATACTACTTTTCCGCGGCCCTTTATATCAACCTTCAACCCCATATTCTCACATATATATATCGCATCTTTCAAACTCATACCGGCCAGCTGCGGCATTTGTTTATCATGCACGCTTTCAGCCTGTATTACCGGCCTGTTTGCTTCTTTGCTAACTGTTGCCCACTCAGCGTTGCCGCCGGCATCTGCATAAGGCACATTCAGCGTGCTCATTATCTTTTTTACCTCGTACTGGGCACCTGCATATAAATAGTTCATGCTGTCCTTTGTTGTTGTAACAGATGCATATTGAACCGGTGCAGGTTGTTTAACATACATAGCATAAAGCTTATCAGCAATATCTTTAAAAACTGGTCCGGCCACTGCCGCGCCAACATGTTTTATTGCGTGCGGGTGGTTTACTATTACCACAACGCACGTGTATTGCGGGTCGTTTGCAGGGAAGTATCCTGCAAAGGAGGACTGGAATACTTCGTCCGCGTAAGTTCTTTTTCCGTCTGCCACCAATGCTGTACCTGTTTTGCCTGCTACTTTATACGGTGTACCCCTAAACAGTTTAAATGCCGTTGAACCTGAATCTGCGCAAACACCTTTTAAACATTCCTGCAGTTGCTGTAGTGTCTCATCACTGCATATTTTTTCTGCAACAACAACCGGCTTGGTTTCTTTTATTACAATGTCATCCTTCTTTACAGTTGTCATTAAGTACGGCCTCATCATCCTGCCATTATTAGCAATCGCATTATACATCATAGCAGTATGCAAAGGGCTTACTGTAATGTTGTAGCCAAACGCCATCCACGGCACTGTATTGGCACTCCAGCCAGGTTTGCCCGGTCTATATACTTTGGGCCTGCCTTCGCCTGCCAGGTCCACACCGGTTGCGGAGTCAAAACCAAGTTTCCTTATATGATTTACAAACTGCGATGGCGTTGCTGCATAACCGCTGTAAGCAAGTTTAGCCATGCCAACATTTGAGCTTACTTCAAACGCGCGTTTGGCAGTAACCGTATTATCGCTTTTATCATGTTCTTCCGCATCAATAACTGTTTGACCATTAACTGTCCACCTGCCGCCTTCCAGGTTAACCATATTAGTGAGTGAGATCTTTTTATCCTCAAGCAGGCTAAGCATTGTAACAAGTTTAAATGTTGATCCCGGCTCAGTTGGCTGCACCGCGTAATTCAAATCTTCCCAATAACTGCCGTTGTTTCTTAACCCCAGGTTGGCTATGGCTTTTATCTTTCCAGTTTTTACTTCAAGCACAATTGCGCAACCATGTTCAGCTTCGTTACTGATCATTTCATTCATCAAAGCAGTTTCTGTTATATCCTGTATATGCGTATCAATATTGGTTACAACATCTTTACCATTCTCAGGCTCAATCTGGTAATCTTCATCAACCGGAATGCTAATACCGCCGGCGATGTAGCGTACCAGCCTTTTTCCGCGCCGGCCTGTAAGCAATGAGTCATAAGTCTCTTCAAGCCCAACCTTTTGCGAGTTTTCCCTGTCAAGCCCTATTGTACGGTATGCCAGTAATTGATACGGATTAAGACGAACACTTTTTACATCTGCAATAAACCCGCTTTTATTTTTTCCAAGTTTTACCAAAGGAAATAGCTTTAGGCGTTGATAGTCTTCGAAGTTTACTTTTTTTAGCAATGGGAAATATCTGTCGGCCCTGTTGTAACCATCGCGTAATATCCTTTTGTATTCGTCTGCATTTCTATCCTTAAAAAGCTTTGATAACTGGTAACTCAGTGAGTCAAGACTGTTGAAGAAACGTTTACCATCATTCTCGCGCACGCCATCGGCACCAAAATCAACATATACATCAAACTGCGGGATACTGGTACTCAGCATTTCGCCATCCGCACTGTAAATGGTGCCCCTTTCTGCTTCAATGGGTTCAAGTTTTTCATGAAGGCTGTCGTTCATATTGCGCCAATATTTTCCCTCAACCTGTTGTATGTAAAAAGCCCTTACGAGTATTACCACGCAAAGCACGGCTACTGCTATGTAGCTTAAGCTTACCCGCCATAGTATGTCCCGCTTTACTTCCACGTTTATATGTATTAATAGTGTTTTAGGTTAGCAACCATTTATTTCAAAGGATAATTGGAATATATTGGTTCTCCATTCCGCTATTTAGTTACGCTTGCTGTTAAATGCACTGGCGGCTGCGCAGAAGTCTTTAAACCCAGTGCCGATGCAGCCTGCACAATTTGTGTCTGGCGACTACGAAATATTTCCTCGCTTTTTAGTGTCTTGTATTCGTATTTTAATTCCTTTATGTCCCTGGCCGTAAGGTTAATATCACGTATCATTTTGTCTGCTTCATGGCCATTTGCTATATAAAGCACAGCGAGAAAAGCAACGAATAAAAAAAATACCAGGTTCTTCAATATCCATTGATAACTGAACAGCCCTTTTATATATGAATTCTTCTTTTTTGTTGGTTCCATTTGAATTTACAATTGACTATTTTACATCTTCATGTATCAAAACTTTTCACTTTTCACTTTTCACTTTTCACTTTCTCTCCGCTACTCTTAGCTTCGCACTGCGCGAACGCGGGTTTCTTCTTACTTCTTCCTCAGTTGGTGCAAGCGGCTTTTTTGTAATCACCCTCAACGGGTTTTCTTTTTCGTATGTTGAAAAAGGGTTCTCATCTTCTTCATTAAAGTCTCCGTGCTTAAAAAAATTCTTTACTTCACGATCTTCCAAAGAGTGAAATGTTATTATACCTGCCCTGCCACCGCTATTCAATACTTGCGGTAACTGCTGCAACATTTCTCTTAATGCACCTAATTCATCATTCACTTCAATACGCAACGCCTGGAACACCTGCGCCAGGTATTTATTAGGATTACCTTTAACAACCGGCTGCAATAAAACCCTGAACGCCTCAATGGTTTGTAACGGTTTTAACTGCCTGTTATGTACAATATGTTTTGCTAAAGTTTTGGCATTGGTAACCTCACCGTAGCGCTCAAACATCTTGTGCAATTTTTCCTCGTTATAAGTAAGCAATACATTGGCGGCCGTTAAAGCTTGCCGTCTGTCCATCCGCATATCAAGGGGGCCGTCAAACCTTGTTGAAAAACCACGCTCCCCTTCGTCAAACTGGTAACTGCTCACCCCCAAATCAGCTAAAACGCCATCCACTTTATTTATTTTATGCAGCCTTAAAAAGCGTTCAATATGCCTGAAGTTTTGCGGCACAAAAATCACACGGTCATCTTTTGGCAGGTTTTGTTTTGCATCATCATCCTGGTCAAAGGCCACTACCTTTCCTCCGTCATCAAGCCTCGCTAACATGCCTTTTGTATGTCCCCCGCCGCCAAAAGTGCAGTCAACATAAATACCTCCCGGCTTTATGTTCAATGCATCTATAGCCTCATTAAATAACACCGGTGTATGGTATGGCTGCAGCATTTGTTTTTGTTTAGCTTAATTTGACGAGTAACCAATCTCCTTAGCTAAGTCGCTCAACGATTGCGATGTATTATTTTCAAAGAACTCTTTGTATTTAGCCGTATTCCAAATTTTTATTTTATCCAGGTCACACACAATCATTATGTCCCTGTCAATTTCTGCGTGACCTTTTAACGACTGCGGCAGCAGCACCCTGCCTGCAGTATCTAATTCAATTTCCGTAGCGCCGCCTAAAAAAGTGGTTTTAAAAAGCCGTACCTTGGGGTCAAAATCATTCAGTTTGAGAAGTTTATTCGTAATATCTTCCCAGGCTTTTGAAGGGTACAATAAAAGGCATTTGTCAAGTCCACGGCAAAGCACCAGTTTAGTTTCGCCTTCCGGAAGCTGCTTACGCAGCCCCGCGGGAAGCAAAAACCGGTTTTTGCTGTCAACAGAAGCCTCAAATTCGCCCAGGAATACCATGAATGATTAGAATTTAACACAAATTACCACTTTTTGACACAAAAGAACAATTTTAGTGTCTGTTGGTGGCTTTTATACATTAAAACTTTTCCACACACAATTGTTAGTTTCTGTGGAAAACATGTGCACTGCTAAAAAATTTATCATGGCAGGTTATTCAGGCACCCCTCTTTTAAAAAAACTTGGCATAACTGAAAGTGCTGGATTATTCCTCGTAAACGCACCTGTTGAGTATGGTGATCTGCTTGGTATTGATGTGAAGAAGCAGCTTGTAAAAAAAATACGTGAAGCAGACTTTTTCCATATTTTTTGCCAGCACAGAAAAGAGTTAGAAAAGCAGTTTACTGTAATAGTTGAAACTGCGAAAAGCAGTGCAGTTGTTTGGATATCGTGGTATAAGAAATCGTCAAAAATTCCTACAGATATTACTGAAGATGTAATACGGGAAATAGTATTGCCCACCGGCTGGGTTGATGTTAAGGTATGCGCAGTTACTGATGTTTGGAGCGGCCTTAAAATAGTAAAACGCGTAAAAAACCGGTGATATAACAAACTTTTGTAACATTGCGCCCTTAATACCAGGCATGCATCCAAAAGAGTTATCTATTAAAGATTTTACTTATGATTTACCCGTAGGGAAAATTGCCCGGTACCCTTTGCCTAAAAGAGATGAAAGCAAATTACTCACTTACAGAGATGGGTTAATTACTGAAACGGTTTATAAAGCTATTGCAGAGCAACTGCCCGAAAACTCACTTTTAATTTTTAATAATACAAAGGTTGTTGAAGCCCGTCTTTTATTTGAAAAGGACAGCGGCAGTGTTATTGAATTGTTTTGCCTTGAACCCGGAGATAAATATGCGGACATAACCACTGCCATGCTGCAAAAAGAAAGAGTATTGTGGAAGTGCCTTGTAGGTGGCGCAAAAAAGTGGAAGAGTGGTTTATTACAAAAAGAAATTGTTACAGGCCACGGCATACTTACCTTATCAGCATGCAAGGTTAGTCAATTGAGTGATTATTTTTTAATTGAATTTATCTGGACAGATGCACAGTTAACTTTTGCTGAAGTATTGCATTTGGCGGGCGTAATACCGTTACCGCCCTACTTAAACCGTGCAACCGAAGAAGCAGATAAAACTACCTACCAAACCATTTATGCTGAAAGTGATGGATCAGTAGCAGCGCCTACAGCTGGGTTACATTTCACCTCTGCGATTTTTGATTCGTTTAAGCACAAGAATATTCAAACTGATTTTGTAACGCTGCATGTGGGCGCCGGCACATTTAAACCCGTAAAGGCTGACAGCATGCAGGGGCATGAAATGCATGCAGAGTTTTTTGATGTATCAACAGCAACCATTATTAATATTATCAGCAACATTAGCCATGGTATTATTGCAATTGGGACAACATCGTTAAGAACGATTGAAAGTTTGTACTGGATGGGCGTAAAATTATTGAGTGTTTTAACCACCAAGGCAATAGAAGATGTTTTTGTGACCGACTTGACGATAAGTCAATGGGATGCTTATGAGCTTGGTCAAAATATTGCTGCAACAACTGCCTTGCAGGCCCTGGTGAAATGGACGGCCGCAAAAAATACAGGACGTATTATTGCGAAAACGCAAATTATTATAGCGCCTGGCTATACTTTGCGGGTTGCTAAAGCACTTGTTACAAATTTTCATCAGCCACAATCAACTTTGTTATTGCTTATTGCCGCAATAGCAGGCAACGATTGGAAAAGAATATATGAATATGCTATGAATAATGATTTTCGCTTTCTTAGCTATGGCGATGGCAGCCTGTTATTCGCGCAGCAATAATCAATTGTTTTCCTGTTTAATGCCAAGTGGTATTTCAGCAATAAAGGTGCTTCCCTTACCGAGCGTACTTTCAACTTTTATTCTTCCTTTAATGGCATCAATCACAGTTTTTACATAGCTCATGCCAAGCCCAAAGCCTTTTACGTTATGTATATTGCCCGTGTGCGCCCGGTAAAATTTTTCAAATATGCGCTTTACGGTTTCCTTGCTCATACCTATACCATTATCATCGATCCGTATAATAAGATTTTTTGAAGTGCTGTGTGTAGTAATACGTATCAGCGGGTTTTCTTTTGAATATTTAACCGCGTTGTCAACAAGGTTGTTTATCATGTTGCTAAAATGACCTTCATCAGCCAGCACCATATCGTCCTTTGCATTCAGTAATAATTCTATACGGCCGTTTCTATCCTGCAGTTGAAGATTAAAACCATCGGTTACCCTTTTTATAACATCGTGTGCACTAACAAGCACCATATTCATTTTTATATCCTGCCGCTCCATCAGCCCTGCCTGCAAAATGGTTTCCACATGCTTGTTCATGCGCTTGCTTTCATCCTTAATTATACCGCTGAAGTACTGAAGTTTTGACGGATCTTTTTGCACTTTCTCATTACGCACTGCGTCCACTGCAAGTGATATTGTTGCCAGCGGTGTTTTAAGCTCATGCGTCATGTTGTTTATAAAATCGCTTTTTATCAGGCTCAGCTTGCGTTGTACAAGCATGGTGCGCACCGTAAGGTAAAAGGCAGTAATTACAATTAGTGTAAACAGCGCTGCACCAGCAACCATCCATATCAACGACATCCAAACCTGGGTTCTAAATTCAGGTATAACCATTATTAACTGCTCGTAAGCGCTGTTATCAATAAAGGGGTTGCTTTCTGCTGAAATAGGCATTACCCTTTGAAAAGTATGAGATGTATCAACAGATGTTTCAATGTAGTTTTTTGACTGCATCTCCAACAGGTAATTATCGCCTTCTGAAGTTATAGCAAACTCAAATCCGAGGTTTTTTAAACCTTCCTTATCCAGCGCCCTTCTTAGTTTATTATATATTTCAGAATTTGTAAAGTGTTCAGATACCGGGGCCCGTCTTATTGGTTCAAAATTAAGGCCATTGGAAAGCAATTGCGATTTTCTTTGCAGCCCCATAATTGTACCGGTTGATGATGGCTTGGCCAGTTCGCGGGTTACATCATATAAAGTTTTATCCACCTTGTCAAGGAAACTTTCTTCGGTTACCTGGAAGAGGTTTGAAAACCATGACAACTGTATAATTATTATGCCCACAATTGAAAGGGCAATAAGTACAATTATAACAGGGATTATTTTTTTCATCTTTACAAAAATATAACCTAAACGTCGCTTTTACTTTTCCTTGTGTAGTTTACCATCTTTTTAACGCACTAAATATCATAATTAATTTTCGTTATTCAGGCTAAAGTGGTAAATTTCGGGTATGACAGATATAATGCCGGGCAAAATATTGATTGCAGATCCTTTTCTTAAGGATCCTAATTTTATGCGGTCCGTTATTTTTTTGTGTGAGCACCAGCCTGAGGGAAGTTTCGGTTTTGTACTTAACAGGATGTACCCGCATGCCATTGGCGAGCTGGTGAACGACCTTGAAGGTTGCAATTTTCCTGTTTATTATGGAGGCCCGGTGCAAACTGATACTTTACATTTTTTGCACAGGAGCCCTGCCCTTATAACAGGCGGCATAAAAATTACGGATGAAATTTACTGGGGCGGTGAGTTTAACGAAGCTGTACACCTTATAAAGCAAAACAAGCTTTCATATTATAATATTCGTTTTTACATTGGTTATAGCGGTTGGTCGCAGGGGCAATTAGATAGTGAAATGGAACAAAAAACATGGCTGGTTTCACAGGGAAATGAACGACTGGTTTTTCATCGGGATACCGACCTTATATGGAAGGACGCTTTAAAACAAAAAGGCGGCGAATATGAGCAGCTTATTAATTACCCAATTGACCCGCAATTGAATTAGAGGCGTGAGACGTGAGGCGGCGATGGGCAAACTAACAGCACTCGCATCCCCATGGTGGCTTTAGTCACATGCTTCGCCGATGTTGGTGTTTTTGCCAACATCGAACAACGCAGAAAATAAATGTTGGCGGGATATCAACAATTTAAAAAAAAGCATACAGCATAGCGCTAAAAAAATTATGTAGCCAACTGTACATCTCTGCCCATCATCGTTGCACCGCACTCTTGTACTGCAAACCTTTACCGCCGTTTATTTTCATCACCCACAGCGGTGCCTTAAGCCATGCAAAACGGTTTTTATGTTTGTAAAGCATATCAATATAAATGTTTCCAAATGCGCTTAAATCAAACACAACCATTATAAGCGCAAACAGTTGCAGGCCCATTACCACACCTATAAATAGGTGCATTAAAATAGCGCCGGTTAATACTATAAAACGCAGCTTAAAGCGCGGCACCCAAATAAGCGCGCAAAAGAGAATTTCTACGGCAAGCGTTATCCATGTGAGTGCGGCCGATGCCCACCAATGGCTTACCACGCGCAATATGTATGGTGTAGCGCTTGTAAAAAATTGCGGCTGGTTAACTGCCTGCCATATTGCCGTGCCATCAAGCCACTCATGCCCCCTTAGCTTTGATACGCCTGCGGCCAGGTAAACTATGCATAAATGTATTTGTAAAACCCTTAGATAAAACTGTACTTCTTTGGCGGCAATTGCAGGCCGGTGCGGGCGCAAAATGTTATCTACAGATAAAAACCGGCCCATTGGGAATAACACAATGTAAAATAACAACGTGAACACAAACCCATCAAAACCAAATGAGAGCAGGTTATAGCCATTAAACAACAGCATGGTTACCATAAAGCAATACGCAGCCGCAATACGCGTAAAGCAGCCAGCCATAAGTAGTATGGCAGCCGCGAATAGTACAATGTAAATTACTTGCAAAAACAAAACCTCATTGGTAATGTGCAGCCACTCAGCAAGCTGTGGCAATGATATGGTATTGGGCGCCTGTAGCGGGCGCGATATTTCGCCGTGTATAACGCCCTGGCTTGTGTACATTAAAGCGAGGTAAGGATACTCTGCTATAACTTTTAATAGCAGCACAAGGCTTACGCCAATACGCAGCATGGCTAATTGAATGCCATTAGCAAATGCTATTTTTTTCATATGTAGTTTTTTATTGCCTTATGTACAGGCCGTTTACAATCTCTTTAAATGCAGGGGCAGTGTTCTTGGCCGGGTAATCCTTCATGGCGCAGGGAATATATTTACCTATGCTTATATATGTTTTTGTTGCAGTGGGATATTTTGAGAAAATATAAGATACCAGCGTCCTGCTAAGCAATTCGTACGATTTATTATTTCCATAAGCGTTTATAAGCGTAACCAGCCTGGTATCAAATATGTTATCTGCCTGGCCGAATGCGTCAGTTTTTAATTCGTTATCCGGCAACACAGTGTACACGCGTGCAACGGTTTCAGTGCCAACGTCCGGCGAAAAAAAGCTGTAACCAAAAGCGCTTCCGGTCCATGAGCCATAAGTAAGCATACATTGGTCAACCGTATTGTTTTTAAAAGTAAACAAGCCGCTGCACCATAATGTAATTAGCAGGTGTATGCAAAAAAACGGCTTTAGTATGCGATATTTCATAACAAAAGAATTTAAGGGGGCAACTGGTTTGTGCCCCCTGTAAATAAAAATTATTGTGCTACCGCAATTCGCCTGTTATTTGCAGATATCCTAACCGGTACTACCAAATGGTTGGTAAGCCTCTCATCAATCTGAGAGATGATTTTGCTTTGCAGATCGCCCAGTTTTCCGCCAACCTTTACGATAACTATTATGTCAGAAAACCCGTCGGCGGCGGCACCCCCGCTATTAGACCGGCCCTGCAGTTTTGCAACACTTGAAAGCGGCGCAGTGCCATAGGACCTGGTAGAGGTGCGACCGTTTACGTGTGTGGTTATTGTATAGTGGTAGGCTGATGAAGGCACGCCTTTTAAAGATGCCACTATTTTATCCATCTCTGCCCTGGATGTTGTGTTTACAATAAGGCATTTGCCGTTTGCCTGTGCTAATAGCCTGGTTGCGTTACTTAACATAGCAAGCACCAAAAAGCTAAAAAAGATAATTTTTTTCATGACGATTTTTTTGATTTTTTTTTGAAAATGTTATTTGTTTTGCCCGGGCTGTATATTTGGTCGTAACGAAAGGCCTGAGGGAAACAAATAATAAAAAATAATTTAGCTAAGGGCAGAAACAACAAAGCCATCATGCTGGCAGCATGATGGCTTCTTCCTCTATTGTTGGTGTTTTCAACAGTAATTAATACTTCGCAACAAAAAAGGTTAGCCATACAACGGCTAACCTTCTTAAATTAAAACAACATGTTATTACCTTATAGGGAAGTACACGCCTGCATGCACATCAAGTGTATTCAGGGCGCCAAAACCGTCTTTATTATACGGCACATAGTTATAATCAGCGCCAAGACGCAGCCCTGCGGCGCTTAGCTTGCCAAATGGAATAAACACACCCGCCCCGGCCTGGGCAACAAACGAAACACTGTTGGTTGCAGAGCCAAACTCACCCAGGTATTGCTTAAAGTCAACAAAAGCTGCTCCCGCGCCGCCTGAAAGATAAGGCTGCACTGCCCCGCCGTTACCTGCCGGGCTATATGTGAGTTTTGCCATTACCGGCACGGTTTGAATGGAATTGCTCAACACTGCTGAAGTTGTTTCGTTAGGGCCGGTTTTATATACTGCCCTCGGATATTTTTGATAATAATCCTGGTAACCAAATGCACCGCCAATGGCCAGTTTGCTGCTGAAATTATATATTATTTCGCCGGTACCACCACGTGGCGAACTATTACTTATTATGTTATCTTTAAAGTTGCCCATTGGCATGCTGTAGTTGTAATTAAGGTTAAACTTAACATCGCCTTTTTGCGCATGCACCGTTGCTGATGTTACCAGCAGAAATATGGTAACGGCAGCTATATTCAATATTTTTTTCATTGTCTTAATGTTTAATTGTTAGCTTTTATATAAGTTGATTGGTCAAACAAAGCCTTTACCTGCGTGTCTGCATTGTCAGCACTAAAAATACCTTCACCACGTATCAACCCGGTCCATATAAAGTTTATCTTTTTGTTTGTTGACGCGTTTTTTAAATCAAGCATGTCAACACTCATTGCCCCTTCTGTAATTTGATAAACGTCATACGCATAAGGCATATAATAACCATAATCGCTGTAACCCCAGTAATAAGGATCGTAGTAGCCACCATAATAACCTGAGTAATCGTAATAATTTATTACGCCGGTAGTGCTGTAAACGCGGCTTACGTCAACACCTATATCGGGGTTTTGGCTTCTGCTTACAAGCACATAGCCCCGTTGCTGCATGTACTTTGTTGTCGCAGCGATGTAGGCTGAATCGCTTGCTGTTAACGCTTTGTTGGCGTACTGGTCGTGAATAACAGCAACTGAATCAGAAATGCTGAATGTTTTATACGTTGCAAAATTTGCAGACGAATCACGGTCCGTGATGTAAATGCGGGTTTCGTCCTGTGTAAGATTGTTAAGAGGCTGTTTACTGCAACTGCTCACAAACACTATAACACCCAGTAAAACGGTGATAAGTGCGCTGCTCTTCATTTTCATATACTTTCCTTGTTTTTTAAAAAGTTAGCACCAATAAAATGCCGTAGACGTGCTTAGAACGTAAAAAAAATCATTTGATTAGAGCAAGGGCACGTTTTAAGAAATATTTAGAACGAATGTTAAAAGAGTGAAAAAAGGCTGTTTATATTTACACCCATCATTCATGAAACAAAAAGGCACAATAAGAATTACAGAGGTTTTGTTGCTAATATTAATTGCACTTGGCATATTTGGCGGCCTGCAATTAATGGAGCTACGGGCAGAAGAGCCGCGAAGGGCGATTGTAGCAATGGAAATGATTTTGAGTAAAAACTACACAGTACCCAAAATATTTGGTTTTAATTATTATAATAAGCCACCGTTATTTAATTGGGTGCTTGTACTGATGTTTAAATTTTCTGGCAGTTATAGCGAGTTTTGGGTGAGGCTGCCATCAATATTTTCATTCTTTTTTACTGCATTCCTGGTTTATACAATCGTTAAACGGTATGTTAATAGGCTGGCTGGTTTTGTGGCCGCAATTCTTTTATTAGTATCGGGTGATATTTTATTTTATGGTTCAGTTGACGCGGGCGAAATAGACCTCTTTCTTACGCTATTAATGTTTGTACAGGCCATTGCCATTTTTCACTACAGTTTAAAACAAAAATGGTGGCATGTATTTATTTTATCCTACCTGTTTATGGCTGCCGGGGTTTTAACAAAAGGCCTGCCTCCTTTATTAATACAGGCATTGCTGTTGCTTGCCTGGTTTGTTTATATAAAGCAATTCAAAAAACTCTTTTCCATTCAACACATAATAGGTATACTCATCGGGGGTAGTTTAATATACTTGTATTTTATGCAATACAGCAAACAATCCGATGTGTTGCTTTACCTCTCCCAATTACTTACAGAAAGTGCACAACGCAGCGCCCTGGGAAGCAAATGGGGCAAGATAGCAGTCAATATCCTTCAATCGCCTGTACAGGTGTTTTATTTGTGCCTGCCTGCAACAGCACTATTGCTGTATGCGGCTAATAAAAAAGTAAGAAGCCGGCTGAAGGGTAATAAGCTGTTTGTTTTTTCATTAATGTTTACTCTGATTATATGTGCAATCTTCTTTCTGTCGCCTGAAACTGCCAACCGTTACCTCTATCCCGCGTTTCCGTTTATTGCTATAATGGCTTCTATTGTTTATTTAAATGCAGCTGTAATACTTGCTTCATCCAAATGGTTTATTGGCTATAAAGCACTATTGTATGTTTGTATTTTTGCGGCGTGTACACGTATAGCTTATGATGTTTGGGGCATTCCTTATCAACAAAAAATATCACCACAGAATTACAGGAAGCTCTCAGCGCAAATATTGCAGCATGCAGGCAATAATCCAATATATGTAACAGGCTACCCACATCAATATGATGTGCATTCTTTTCTTTTTCTGCAACCAAAACAAGATTCAATTAACGGTGCAACGTTGCTGCCCTACCAAATACCTTATTATATTACCAAAGCCACAGGCACAATAATGCGGTATGATTCCATACCACAAAAAGGCTTATTTTATTTAACCCCAATCGACTTTTTGAAAGATAAAAAGCCACAAGTATATTTTATATTTTTTGATAACTGGACGAAAAGAGATGTTGTCCTGGTGAAGTTTTAAATTAGTTTGCCGCAACCGGCTCGGCGGGCATCGGCCGGGCATGATACGCCTTGAGATAATTTATGATGTTTTCAACATCTTCTTTTGTAAGAATATCTTTAAACGACATGTGTTGCTTATCGCCATATTGCTTACATAGTGCTTTTGCGTAAACACTGGTACGCACTGCTTTTTTAGGTTCAAGAAGCAGCATTTCTATAAACCCACCTTTTGGTACCCGGTCTGGCACACCTATTAAGGCCGGGCCGACAAGTTCAGTATTAAATCCGTGACAAGAAGTACAATTTGCTTTAAAGAGTGATTCACCTTTTAAGGGATCGTTGGCTAAATTTCCAGGGCTGTAAGCAATCATCGTTGCGCAGCCGGGCATTTTGTCATCAGGGCC
>JABDGS010000094.1 GCA_013285915.1 Bacteroidota bacterium | reverse complement strand
ATTGCCTGCATATTAATTTTAATACCACGCACAGCACCTTTTGGGGCATTGTTAGGCGTTGGTTTAATGGCAGGGGCAATATTCTTCCACGTTACAAAGCTGGGGCTAAAGTTTGATGGCGACTACGGCCTGTTTACCTATGCCGCTATTGTATTTGTTTGCTGCAGCATACTGGTAATTATTTATCTTGGGGACCTGTTGCGATTTGTGGGGCTAAGCAGGGCAAAAGCTTAATATAAAAATACTCAACTCAACAAACGTTTATGAACATCCAGCACGCTATACAAAACATATTTGTACAGTTAAGCAAATCTCTAAAACAGCTAACCACGGCCGAATACGTACAGCCCAGCCAGGTGCTATTTAATGCTACTATTGGCCAGCATGTAAGGCATATTATTGAGCTGTTTACCGAACTTGAAAAAGGCTACGCCAGCGGCACTGTAAATTACGAAAACCGTAAGAGGGATTACCTTATTGAAACCGATAAAGAGTTTGCCTGTGATCTGCTGCAGAAAATTTATGCCGGTATTGACAGGCCTGATAAATACCTGATGCTTGAGGCAAATTATAATGAAGATTCAAACGAGGTGCTTACCATTCAAACAAATTATTACCGGGAAGTAGTGTATAACCTAGAGCATACCGTACACCACATGGCGTTAATACGTGTCGGCATAACAGAAGTTTCGGCCATACAACTGCCTGAAGGTTTTGGCGTAGCATCATCAACCATAAAATACCGCAGGGCATGTGCACAGTAACGTTTGTACCGGTAAAAAATGGCGCACTTATAACATCAAACAGGGATGAAAAACATGTGCGTAAGCTTGCTATACCACCGCAGGCTTATAAACACAATGAAGGGTATTTAATATATCCCAAAGATGCTGATGCAGGCGGTACCTGGGTTGCCATGAAAGATAATGGTAATGCTGCCGTTTTGCTAAACGGTGGTTTTATAAAGCATACTTACCAGCCGCCATACAGAAGAAGCAGGGGATTAATCTTTTTGGATATTGTTGGTGATGAAACACCAGTGGGTGCATTTAGTGTTATTGCGCTGGACAACATTGAGCCTTTTACGCTGATAGTTTACAACGGTAACAGTTTAGTTGAATGCAGGTGGGATGGTAATAAAAAGCATATTAAACAATTACCGGTAAATGTTGCTCATATATGGGCGTCTGTTACGCTGTATGATGAAACCGTGATTACAAAGCGCGAACAATGGTTTAATAAATGGCTGCAAAAAAATCCGATCCCAACGGTTGAAAGTATACTTAACTTTCATCATTTTGGTGGCGATGGTGATGTATATAATGACATACGTATGAACCGTAACGGCATTTATTACACCGTTAGCATTACCGCCATGCAATTAAAAAACAGCGGTTGCAGCATGCACTACCTCGACCTAAAGAATAACAGATCTTTCATCCAACAAATTGATGTTAGCAGCGCAGTAGCTGTATAAACCTGCAATGAACTTTTTTAAAAACCTCTCACACCGGCCATTCTTTATTAAACTGCTGCATTGGGAATACTGGTCGTTTAACACTGTATATGGGCCTATTTATATTGTATGGGTACTGTTATGTATAAGGGCACGTTCCTTCTTTTTTTTCAGTACCTCAAACCCCACTATAAAAAACGCGGGTTTTTTGCTGGAGAGTAAGATGGACATATATAATATTATGCCGCGTGAATATTATCCACCCACCGTTTTTATTAAAGCAGGTATAAGCAACACCGAGTTGCTTAAGCAATTGCAACAAATAAACCCAACCTACCCTATAATCGGTAAGCCCGATATTGGCGGCAGGGGCAAAGGTGTAAAGAAATTATACTCGGCTAATGAAGTGGTAGAATATGCCAATAATTGTAAGGTTGATTTTTTGCTGCAGGCGTTTGTGCCATACGAGTATGAGGTTGGTATATTTTATTACCGCTTTCCTAACGAAGCAAAAGGGCATATATCAGGCATTGTAAGCAAGGAGTTTTTAACGGTAACAGGTGATGGCCTTGCCACTATTGAACAACTGCTGCATAAAGACAGGCGTTTTATACTTCAACTGCCCGTGCTAAAGGCAACTATGAACGATGAGTTGAAGAAAGTATTGTCTTTGGGTGAAAAGAGAATATTAGTGCCGTATGGTAACCACGCGCGGGGTGCAAAGTTTATTGACGTAAGCCATTTGATTGATGATAAGCTAACCAGCACCATTGATGCCGTGTGCAAAACAATATCACAGTTTTATTTTGGCCGTATGGATGTGCGTTACAACGATTGGGATGAAATGAAAAGCGGCAAAAATTTTTCAATTATCGAGGTAAATGGAGCAGGCAGTGAGCCTACCCACATTTATGATCCTGCACATTCTATATTTTTTGCATGGAAGGAAATAATACGGCACTGGATAATATTGAATAAAATAAGCAGGCAAAACCATAAGCTGCTACAGATGCCTTACATGAGTTTTAAGAATGGCATGCAAATGTTTAAAGAAAATGCTTCGTATGAAAGGATATTTAAAGAGGTGAAGTGATGTACTGATATTTGAGAATCGCGAAAAGGACACAGCCGACCATCAATAATCCCATTCCTGCATACGCTTTATACGGTCTTCCAATTTTTCAGATGATAAATTATACCTGCTTAAACCATCAACAATTATAGGGAATGATAACGGCGTTAACTTCTCCGGCACAGTAATAACAATATTACTTTCCTGTATACGCTGCAACGCATTGCGCAGGCGTACCTCTTCCATCTGCTGGTCAAACACTTCCTGGTAAGCCTGGCGGAGCAGAATATTATTCGGGTCATGCTCACTAAACACTTTAAACAGCAGCGATGCAGATGCCTGCAGGTGCCTTGCCTTTTTATACTCGCCGGGGTAACCCTGGAAGATTAGGCCACCAATGGTTGCAATATCCCTGAACTTGCGCATAGCCATTTCAACACTGTTGGTACTGCGCTGTATGTCTTCAATAAGATTATCAAGTGTAAATAAATCGTACGCGTTTACATCATCAACCGGTATGGGTTTATCACATAATAACTCAAACCCATAATCGTTCATGGCAATAGAGAATGTAATGGGCGTTACCTTACTTATACGGTATGCCATTAAACTGCTCATAGCTTCGTGCACCTGCCGCCCTTCAAACGGGTACACCAATAAATGAAAGCCATCGCTGTCTTCAATATGCTCAATCAGTAATTCATTTGCTTTTGGTATATGCGATAATTCTGCCTGCAGATCAAATAATGTTGAAAGGCTTTTTAATTCTATCTCATCATATTCTTTTGCTACAATTTTATCAAATGTTAAACGCAGCACCCGGCCGAGATTGGCTGTAAGGCTCATTCTTCCACCCATCCAACTTGGCACTTTTGTTTTTTTTGAGTTTGATTTCCGCACATATACCGTCATATCTTTTATAGCAACCAGCTCAACATTTTTACCTGCCAGTGTAAATACCTCACCCGGTTCAAGACGGCTTATAAAATATTCTTCAATCACACCAATATACCCGCCTGTCATAAACCGCACCTTCATCATTACATCGCTTACAATGGTGCCAATATGCAGCCTGTGCCGCATAGCCATACGCCTGCCTTTCATGCGGTATAAGCCGTTTTCTACTTCCACCTTTTTATATTCGTCGTACGATTGCAGTGCATTACCGCCCGTTGTAATGTATAGCAGAACCTCTTCCCATTCTTCTTGTGTTATATCACGGTAGCAGTACGTACTTTTTATTTCTTCAAATATCTCTTCCTGCCTGAAACCTTCGCCAATGGCAAGTGTGCACAGGTATTGTATCAGCACGTCAAAGCATAACAGCATAGGTTCACGGCCCTCAATCAATCCTTCTTTTATAGCCTGCTTTAATGCGGCTGCTTCTACAAGTTCAAGCGAGTGCGTAGGTAAAAAATATATCCTGCTTATTTCACCAGGGCCATGGCCACTGCGGCCTGCGCGCTGCAAAAACCTTGATACTCCTTTTGGTGAGCCTACCTGTATAACCGTATCAACCGGGCGAAAGTCAACACCCAAATCAAGACTTGCCGTACACACTACTGCTTTAAGTGTATGCGTGTGCAATGCTTCCTCTACCCATACACGCAACTCCTGTTCAATACTGCCATGATGCAAAGCGATAGCGCCTGCAAATTGTGGTGCGATATCAAGTAATCTCTGATACCAGCGTTCGCTCATTCCGCGTGTATTGATAAATATTAGCGTGGTAGTGCTTTGCTCAATAATGGGTATAATTCGTTCCGCCAGCTTTATACCCAAATGACCTGCCCATGGATATTTTTCAATCTCATCGGGAATAACAGAAAATATATCGATTTGCTTATCAAGGTTGGCACGGACTATAACGGCCCCCTCCAAACCTCCCCCCATAGGGGAGGCTTTTGCGAAGAGCAAGGAGGATAGCAACACATCTTTCGCCGTTTCCAGGTTACCAATGGTTGCACTTATGCCCCAAATCATTGGCCTTTTATCATTCGCTTTTTCACCATTCACGATTGACGATTCACGATTCACGTTTCCCTCATTCACGATTGACGATTCACGATTCACGTTTCCCTCATTCACGATTGACGATTCACGATTCACCTCTGCCGATTGACCGTTGACGATTGACGATTGACGATTCACATTCACCAGCCTGTTTACCGCCAGTTCTGTTTGTACACCACGTTTGCTGCCTAACAATTCATGCCATTCATCAACAGCAATAATGCGCAGGTTTGCAAATAAACCTGGATAACCTTTTTGCGCTAATAACAAGTGCAGACTTTCAGGAGTAATAATAAGCACCTCTGGCATGTTGCGCTTTTGCTTTTGCCGCTCGTTTACGTCTGTATCACCATTACGTATGCCAACCTTCCACTGCATGCCCAATTCGGTTATCACTTCTTCCATGGCACGGCCAATATCTTTTGCCAATGCACGCAGTGGTGTTATCCATATTAGCTGCAATCCATTATTTTTTTTTGACTGATATACTTTAGGGTGCTCATTTATAAACTGTATAACACTGCCCAAAAAAACAGAGAAGGTTTTACCACAACCCGTAGGTGCATTTACCAAACCGCTGCGGCCATCAATAATATACTGCCATGCCTCTTCCTGGAACTGGAACGCGTGAAAGCCTTTGGCAGCAAGCCATTGGTGAATTACTTTATACCCTATCGTTTTTTTTAACTGCAATTGCTTATTATAGAGTTTTGAGACACGGGAATGAAATAAATGCTTTTAGCAGGTGTTTAAAATTACAAATAGCAACATGCGTTATAACTCCAATGCATACTTTGCCCGAAGACTCGGGCTAAAGCCAATACCGGTGGTTTCCGGTTAACCCAAGCCTTAAGGCTTGGGTTAAAGTAATAATTCGTATATGGCTTTAGCCAAAGTATATTTTTATATATCAATTTTACACCGCTTCTTATAAATGAGCTTAAAAATACTAACATAAAATCCCTAAATCACAAAATCAGCACTACACTATAACGTTTTCATGTACTCTATCAACGCCTTTCGTGCATCATCACTTAATGCATCACCAAATGTGTGCCCATAATTACCATACCCTGGCAAAGTGGTATTATACACTTTTTTACTGTCGGCAGATTGTTTATCAGCATACTTCCATCCCACTTTATCATAATCGTATTCGGTATGTTTAAAGTCGCGCTGCCAGTATGCAGGGCGCAGTTTGCTGTTTAATAATGCTTCAAGCGTTGGCACAGAACCATTGTGCAGGTACGGCGCCGTTATCCATATACCATCCAGCGGCGGGGCAACATATCCATCAAACGATTGCAGTTTTGCAGCATGCTCACCTTTTGCATAAAAGCTGCTGTTAAACCAATTTACAAACTGCGGGTTTTGATAATTGGCTTTGTATAACATCGAGTCTGTTTGAACAATACTCTCCGGTATCAGCAGGTTGGGATAGTTATTATTACTGCCATAATTGCCGTGGCATTTACTGCATGTAACAGTAAAAACTTCTTTGCCTTTTGCTGCGAGCTTCATATCAATTGTGTAGGGATATTTTGGTGGCTCAATTGATCTTAAATAAGCCAGCACGTCACCAAAATGTGTTGACACATCCTGCGCTTCCGTGGTGTCTTTTACTGTTAACAGGTTGCTCATCATTAAAAAAGTACCGAAGTCGCCACGGCCAAACCCATTATAGAACATGGCATTTTTTTTCTTCAGCATCCACCATGCAGGTACATCAGTTGGTACAACTTCATCCGGTATTGTCAGCAACGCAGTGTCGCTCCACTCAAGCGTTTGCGGGTTACGGTGTGCCGCTAAAACTGCCGCAAGCCTGTCCGCAGTGTTTACGCCCTGCACTTCCGTTTGCAGGTAAGGATATACCGTTTTTAAGCTGCGTATAGCAGCCGATGCAGCCTCATATTGTGCAGGCGAAAACAATTTCATAACACCTGTTGCGGCCTTTAAATACATCTTATCGCCCTGCATAGCTGCTGAAAAATCAACCATTGAATTACCAAGGCCTATGTACAGTTTACCATCAAATTTTTGCGCATGGCACTGCAGGCAATTGGGTACTACAATATCAACACCATTAGGCGCTTTTACCATAGTAAAATCATATTCAATAACAGCATTTTTACCTGTGCGGCCAAGCTGGTTACTGGTATCTTTACCAACGAGCAGTTTATAAAAACTAAATGGCAAACCACTGCGTATGTAATCGCCGTTAACTAAATAATCGTAACCCTTTTGCGCATCGCCTGTGCGTTGGTTACTTGGGGTAATGTATACGGGCTGGGGTGTATTGTTTGGTGTTTTATGTATAGCTGCAACACTTAAAAATATGCCTGCACACATTGCCAAACCCACTATCCACTTTTTCTTACTCATAACAAAGGCAATTTCGTAATAAAAAATGTAATTGATATGTAAAAGTTGTTTTTTATGTGCCCGGCTGTATAACTCAACCCATCATCGTTGCGTTGCCCACTTCGGCGGTTGTATGGTAAAATCAACAAGCAATTGGTGTTTAGTGTATCATGTTTTTTCATCCTTTACCTTCCATCCTAACATTGTATAAAAAGCTGATTGGTGCTGCTTAAGTTCTTCGGGGTTGTTTTGCATGCTGGTAAGTATTTTTTGTATACTGGCAGGGTCTTGTATGTAGTGGATTGCTATACCATCATACTCCTTTTCGGTAATAGGTTGCTCCATTGCAGCTACTAAAGGTGTATGCTCTATGATCCATTGCTGAAAGGCTTTATAGCCATCTATTCCCTTTTCTAAAATAGATGGGTATTTAGCCGTTTCAGCGCTTTTAACGGCCGTTTGCTCGTTTTCTGTCTTTTCATCTTCTTTAATCTTCTCTTCTTTAATTTCTTTTTCTTTTCTTTTTTTTAGTTTACTCTTCTTTACTTTACTTTCTATACTTTCTTCATTTTCCACAGTGGAAACCGCTACTTTCCGTACGGAATTTTTACTTTCCACTACGGAATGTTCCTCTTTCCCAATGGAAACGTCCTCCTTTTTTAAACCCTTTAATTTACGCTGCCTGTCAAACGCTCTTTTTTCGCTTACCTGTTCAAAAGCCTCTATTATTTCCTCCGTGGTTATACCGCCATCTTTTTCAATAAGCAGCATACAATCATCCAGCAGGTAAGTAATAAACTCTTTTAGCTCTGCAGGGGTAAAATCAAGGTCAGCGGCTATACCACGTTCTTTGGCAGGGGTTTTAAAGGTTAGTACACAGTTCTCTTCATCGGCAATCAAATTGCATAATGCCCAGAATTTACCCTCACCTGCCCAGCCGTATTGCCTGCGTAATACTTTAAACTGCCAGTGGCTGTGGCTATCTGCCTGGTGCTGGTAATATGCTATGTTATTTTTCATATATGTGCCCTTATATACCTATATATAAAAAGTGGTGTTTTGTCTCAGTTTTTTGAGAAGTTTTTTTAAAAAAGTTATGCACAGAACAAGAAGCAGTTTAAAGTTTCCAGTTTGAAGTTTTAAGTTTTTGTGGAGGATTTTTAAACACATAGGTTCAGTAGAAAACATAGGGGCAGCCCAAAGCAGGAAAGGGGACCCGTCCGAACGGGTTCATCCGGGCGGGCATAGAAAAGCTTCGCTTTTTGCACATAGTGCGAAGTTTTTCTCAAATTATACCAATCCTCCACCCAAACTTTAAACTTCAAACTGGAAACTTTAAACTGGCATTTTACTGTATCAAACTGTAACACGAATTGTATCGTAAGCGAACACTCCTTGCTTCTTTAACAAATTTTGGCAATTCTGTAAAAAACCATTCATATAGTATTTTAAGCCGCTTATCACCGGAAAACGCCGGTTATTGCCCGTTTTAGTACCTGTTAACTAACTGTGCCACGCCGTTTGCCTTACTCTTATCAAATAACTTTTTATGAAAAAGCAGTTAATATGGTTACCGGTAGTTTTTGCAGCAGTTATGCTGGCAGCATGGAACAAACCATTAAGGGCCATCATCGCCCCTGAAAAAACTGTAAGCAAAAACATAAGCTTCGCTGTATACACAGCAGACAACTATAATTCAAGTGCCTATGCCAATGCATCTGCAAGCCTGCAGGTGAGCATAGTAAAGGTTAGGGGTAACGAGCGCACTACCGTTTGGCAGAAAAGTTTTGATGCCAAATTGTTAAGCCAATACCCAAGCCTTGAAAAAGCAGCAGCACAGCATGTTGTTGTAAACAATGTAGTTGACAGCAAAGACAAACTTGAAGTTGTGTACACACTTACTTACAACACCAATGGCAGCAAATTACAGTTACAGGATGGCACTACAGTATCAAAAGGCGAGAAGGAAGGAAAATTATTCATAAACATTTAGTCAGGAAGACGGAAAGTCGGGAAGACAGAAAGACGGAAAGGCAGAAAGACGGGAAGAAAAAGCAGCGAATGTAAAACCTTGAAGATTGGGGACAAAACAAAAGCTTGCCGCTTATGGCGCAGAGCTTACAGCTTCTTCTAAATTACAGTTTGGTTTTTAAATATATAGGGATTTCAACCTTCAATCCATCACAGAAGCAAGCAGAAACGGAAAAGGGCTGTACCAGGTAAAATTGATGCAGCCCTTTTGTTATTTCTAAAGCTTGCAGCTTATAGCTTAAGTCTTACGGCGGCTCTACCGCTTTAATCACGTTTTATTCCCATACAATTGCAGCATCTTTTTTAAATCGTCAAGCGTATTTATTTCATCGGTTTTTTTATCAGTTCTCCAGCGGCTTATACGTGGAAAGCGCAATGCCACACCGCTTTTGTGCCTGCTGCTTGCGGCAATACCTTCAAACGCAATTTCAAAAACAAGCTCAGGTTTTACTGTACGCACCGGCCCAAACTTCTCAATGGAATTTCTCTTCACAAAATTATCAACCTGTGCAAATTCCTTATCTGTCAGGCCTGAATATGCTTTGGCAAAGCTTACTAATTTATCGCCATCCCTAACCGCGAAAGTATAGTCAGTATAAAGGTTGCTTCTTCGCCCATGGCCTTTTTGTGCATATATCATTACTGCATCAATAGTAAAAGGGTCAATCTTCCATTTCCACCAGTCACCAACCTTCCTGCCTACCTGGTATTCAGATGATTTTCTTTTCAGCATCAACCCTTCGGCAAACAGGTCGCGGCTTTGCCTGCGCAGTTCAATCAGTTCATCCCATGTATTGTATTGTATAACCGGCGACAACCTGAATACGCTTTGATTAACCTGCGCGTATATTTCTTCCAGCTTTGCACGGCGCTCTGTTAAAGGCCTTGGCCGCCAGTCTTCATAATTAAATTCAAGCAGGTCGTAAGCAATAAAGCCCACCGGCGCTTCCTGCAATTGTTTTTTTGTAACGTTCTTTCTGCCGATACGTGTTTGCAAAAATGCAAATGGCATAGGTGCAAAACCCCAGGCATTGTTTGCTTTTGCAATACTTATTATTTCACCATCAACCACGGTACCTTCGGGCAATAGACCCTGCAGTATATCGTATTCAGGAAACTTGCCCGTCATAAGCTCTTCACCACGGCTCCATATAAACAGTTCGTT
This sequence comes from Bacteroidota bacterium, assembly GCA_013285915.1. Classification (GTDB taxonomy): domain Bacteria; phylum Bacteroidota; class Bacteroidia; order Chitinophagales; family Chitinophagaceae; genus JABDFW01. The sequence continues at coordinate 6,846 of JABDGS010000094.1, read as the reverse complement.
GTTCCGTTGTATTATTTGCCCGCGTATACCATCCCATTTCCATTCGGCCTGCCACTCGTGCGGCTCACCCAACGCGCTTACATCTTCTTCAAGCGCATAGGCCAAATAAAACGGGTAAGGTTTTGATACATCAACTGTGTGTGCGTGTTCACTAAGCAGTTCAATAAATGAAATTGTTGAGGGATCCCAGTTGCCACTGATGCGGTGCGCAATTACAGACGGGCTTATATTAACCGATTTCGCCAATGCATTAACCATAAGCTTTTGCGACACACCTATACGAAAACCACCGGTAAGTAATTTATTAAATACAAATCTTTCATCCTTACCCATGTGCTGCCATGCCTGTGTTATAAACGCGTGCTTTACTGCTTCATCCTGCTTCTCAAAAATAGCAAACTGTGCCATGTAATACGATAATGATCTTTCCGCACCCGGTACTTTTATTTGTGGCGGCAACAGCAATGCAATTGTTTCGGCAAGATCGCCAACGGTATGATAACTTTCTTCAAACAACCATGCAGGCAGGCCAGTAATTTCAATACACCACAAAGGCAGCAGGCTACTATTTATCATTCGCTTTGGCCTTCGCCCGCTGAATAATGCAATCACCCATACTTTATCAGCATCGCCGGCATGCACAAAATAATCGGCAAGTGCATTTAGTTTGTCAGTTGTTTTGGTTGATGTGCCAAGAAAAGTAACAAGTGAAGAAAATAAGGAGAAGCCAGCCGTGCCCCCATCCCCCGTCCGTTCCGGAACGGGCGGGCCTAAAGGGGAGCTTGGAGCTTGTTTTGTGCCCCCATCCCCTAAAGGGGGGCTTAAAACCTGTTCAATATTTTTAACCTGTTCAATCATTCCATTAATTGTATCGTAGTCCAAATTCAGTTCATAGCAAGCTATTATAAACCTGCTATAAATCCCCCTTTTAGGCCCGCCCGTGCCGGAACGGACGGGGGATAGGGGTTAAACCTGCTATAAATCCCCTTCAGTGGTAGGGATTTCCGGGGCTTCTTCTTCCTCAGTACCATACTCGGTTTTTACTTCAGCACTCCATATACCATTATCATTTAAATACCTGCTGAATGCTGATTGAAAACCATGTGTTACATACACTTTTTCAGCACCTGTTGCTTTAACGGCTGTCAGCAAACCTTTCCAGTCAGCATGGTCACTTAAAGCAAAACCCGCATCCACATTGCTTCTGCGCACATTACCACGCACCTGCATCCAGCCGCTGCACACACCTACTTCGTAAGGTAAAAATTTTTTCATCCATGTACTGCCCTGTGCACCCGGCGGCGCAATAATTAGTGCACCCTTTAAATCTTCTTTTGGTGTAGCAGGAGTTATGTACGTTACTTCTGGCAGTTGCACACCTGTTGATACTATTGCCTGGTGCATATTGTAAATGGCACCATGCACCCATATTTTTTGTTGCAACGGCTCAACAGCTTTCAGCAGGCGCTGTGCTTTACCCAGGCTGTATGCAATTAGTATGCTTGCCTGGTTTTGCTGCGTGTTACCAGTTACCCAATTGCAAATATTGTTGTAGATAGTTTGCTGTGGCAACCAGTTATAAATAGGTAAACCAAATGTTGATTCTGTTATAAAAACATTACATTTAATGGGCTCAAACGCACCGCTAATACCATCATCTTCTGTTTTATAATCGCCGCTTACAACCCACACTTCGTTGTTATACTCAACACGTATTTGTGAAGAGCCTATAATATGCCCTGCCGGATGCAATGACACCTTTACGCCATTTATGTAAACAATTTCATTCCACCCAATGCTTTCATAATTATTATTTCCAAGCCTTGCCTGTAACAGTGGTTTAGTTAAATGATGACATAGGTAGTACCTGCTGCCAAATTTTGCATGGTCGCTGTGTGCGTGCGTTATAACAGCTTTGTCAACTGGCTTCCATGGATCAATATAAAAATTACCGGCAGGGCAGTATAAGCCTTTATCGGTAAAGGTGATGACGGCGCCCCCATCCCCCGTCCGTTCCGGCACGGGCGGGCCTAAAGGGGAGCTTAAAGCCTGTTGTGTATTTTCAGCTTGTTCAACCATTTATATCGCTATCTCAAATTCTTTATATTGAAATATCATTATCCTGTTATAAATCCCCCTTTAGGGGATAGGGGCATGCTCCTTAACCTCGCTACCACCAAGCATTTTTATAAAATATAATTTTTTGTTTTCTAAATAGTCGGGCGCGTATGAAGTTGTTGTTAAACGCACAGGCTGAAAATTATAATCGTTGCTGATTTTAAATGATGCATCTGATAAATGATAAAAAAGGCTGTCATGGTATTTTACCAACAAATGGGAGAAATGATACATCTGCTCAAATCCTTTAAATGCCATATCTGTAGGGCGGCCTTTATATTTGACACGGTATGCCTGCGATATATTGGTCAGCAGTTTATCGTGGCGATTGTAACTGTATGGTGTAGAAAACACAATATTTACATTTTTACAATCTTCATTGTACAGGGCAGGCATATCGTCCCAGGTAGGCATGCCTACAACGGTTACAAGCTTTGCCAAACGCGATGTGTTGATGGCTTTAAGCACGTTAAACCCAAAGCCCGCATCAAGGCTTGCGCAAATTATTACACTTTCTTCAGTGGTATCAATATTCCGCAACAGATCATCTGCGGTAAAGTTGTCTGTTAAATTAATGGGCGTGTATTTAAGGGTATAGCTACTTGCCTTAACTGCATCAAAATAAGTTTTTATCTTTTGCTCCATACCACCTGCCTTTGTTACATAATACACTTTATCGCCCGCATAATTACCCACAACATACCGGTAAATAGCCTGGGTATGCGTTTTTAATGTTGGGTTTACAATTGCAAAATATGGGTTACCGGTAATACCGGCATCGTTGGGGTAGGTGCCTGAAATAAAAGGAATGTTATGGCTGAACGCAAACCCAGAAAGCTGTTGCTGCTCAACCGCGTTTGAAACATAGGCAATAATAAGCGAGAACCCCCTGTCCTCCATATCAACCTTAAGCATATCGGTATTCTCAAATTTCTTTTTTGTGTCGTATACCCACACTTCAACAGGCATGTTTTCTTTTTGCAGGCTGTCAACAGCCATCATAACACCATTGTAAAAATCAAGACCGGGCAGCATATAACCGGGTAAAATATTACCCCCAATATAATCCTCATCCGTAAAAACTGAATCAATATAAAGCGGTGCCAGAACGGCTATGCGTAATGGTTGGGCAGTATCAGTTTGGGCATTAACCCGGGTAAAAAATAAACAAAACACAACACATACACCGGTTAGCACAGAAGGTTTACCTGCCATAATTAAAATTAAGAGTTGGACCCCGTTAAAGATACAAATATGATGCCTGCAAAAACAGGCGCAACTGTTAATAAAGCGCGGCCTTTATGCAGCGTAAACAACCCTGTTTGCGCATTTAGCCGTAAAGCAGGCAGGGTAATTTTATCCCCTGTTTTAAGCCGGCTTATTTTGAGTTGGCGAAGGTGGGTTTTCCCCGGCAAATTTACCGGCCAGTACCCCCTGTTACAATAGCGGACACAAAGTGTATCAAAACCGTACACCTTGTTTTTGGCTGCTTCCCTAACTTATTGTTTATCAATGTCCTTATTTTTGGCACCGTTCTTTACTTAAAGGTATTCGGTTAGGTTTCTCATGTGCAATTACACCTGGTGTTTCTACGCCCGGGTTTTTTTCTAAAAACTTCACAAAAAGTTTTTGGACAGAAGGTTAGGAACAGAAAAAGCTTACAACTAACTTGCAACATGCGATATAACGCACTTGAACAACAAAAACTAAGAACTTAAAAACAAAAGACGTGGACAGAGTAATTAAAAAAAGCAGATGGAGCAAAAAACGCATTCTCACTATTTTGGGAATATTGGCGCTGGCTGCACTTATTGCAGGCAGTATCTACTATACTTCAGGCCCGCAAAAACTTGGTATTGACCTGTCAAGAATTGAGGTGAAAGATGTTATACAGGGCCCGTTCCAGGAAACAATACCCGAAAATGGCACCGTATTGCCTCAAAGGTCAATTTACCTTGACGTACTGGAAGGCGGCCGTGTGGAAGAAAAATTTGTGGAAGATGGCGCTATAATGAAAAAAGACCAGCCGATAATGCGCTTAAGCAACACCAACCTTGAGCTACAGCTTGTTGGCCAGCAAACCAGCGTGTATAACCTTATTGCCCAGATGCAGATAGCACGAAACGCTTCTCAACAAAATACTGTGGGCAAGCTTACCCAGATGGCTGATATACAAAGCCAGTTAAAAGAAGCAGAACGCATATATAACCTTGATAAAAAATTATACGCGCAAAAGTCTATCGGCCTGCAGGATTATACTTCTGCCGAAAACAATTACAACTATTTCAAGAATAAAGAAGCCCTGCAAAGGCGGATACTTGAGCAGGATTCCATTTCAACCAAACAGCAGGACCTGCAAACAACACAAACAACAGCAGGCAACCAGAACGCCCTTAACATTATGCAGAAGAAAGTGGGCGACCTTATTGTACGCGCCCCGGTGGATGGGCAGCTAACATCACTTAACGCTGAAATAGGTGAAAACATTAACCCCGGCCAGCGTGTAGGGCAGCTTGATGTGATGGGTTCATACAAAGTACAGGTTGAGCCAGACCAGTTTCACCTTTCACGTATATTCCCCGGCCTTAAAGGCCGCTTTACCCTTGGCGACTCAACCTTTGACTTAATAGTAAAAAAGGTATATTCAGCAATTGACCAGGGCGGCCGTTTTAAAATTGATATGGCTTTTGTAAACCATGTTCCGCACGACCTGCACCGCGGCGAAACCCTGCAGATACTGCTTGCTTTAAGCGACGAAAGGCAGGCCATAATGATACCTAAAGGCGGCTTTTTCCAGCAAACAGGCGGTAACTGGATATTTAAAGTTTCACCTGATGGATCAAAAGCCACAAGGGTAGATATACAGTTGGGTAACCAAAACCAGGATTACTATGAAGTATTGAGCGGTTTGAAACCCGGCGATAAGGTAATAACCAGCAGTTATGAGAATTATGGCAACATACAGGAACTTATTTTGAAAAAATAAAAAATAGTTACACTAAACCTGTAACCTAAAACCAAAACCAACGTTTAATAAATATTTTAATCAATCCATAAAAAAAACAAACATGGCAACCAACAACATGATAAAGATTACCGACATGGAAAAAATTTACCGCACGGAGGAAGTAGAGACCGTTGCGTTAAACAAATTAAACATTGAGGTAAAAGAAGGTGAATTTGTAGCCGTTATGGGCCCTTCAGGCTGCGGCAAATCAACACTGCTTAACATTCTTGGCTTGTTAGACGACCCCGATAACGGAAGCTTTTTGTTCAACCAAATTGAAGTTGCCCATTTTAACGAGCGTAAACGTGCCGACCTGCGCAAGCACAACATTGGCTTCGTTTTCCAGAGTTTTAACCTTATTGACGAATTAACTGTATTTGAAAACGTTGAACTGCCCCTTATTTACACAGGCGTTAAAGGCCCAGAACGTAAAAAAAGGGTTGAAGAAGTGCTTGACAAAGTACAGATAATGCACAGGCGTAACCACTACCCCCAACAGCTATCAGGCGGTCAGCAACAGCGTGTTGCCGTAGCAAGGGCAGTAGTTAACCATCCAAAACTTATTCTTGCGGATGAGCCTACAGGTAACCTTGACTCATCAAACGGTAATGAAGTTATGCAGCTGCTTACCGAGCTTAACGAGCATGGAACCACCATTGTAATGGTAACACACAGTGAACATGATGCCAGGTACAGCCACCGTATAATACGTATGCTTGACGGGCAAACTGTTACAGAAAACATACTTATCTAACAACGTTTATAAATTATATTTTATGGCCCTGCAATATTCAACTTCAGTAACATCATATACAGGCTGGTTAAAAAAACCCGCGGTAAAAATTATTGGTGTGTTTGTTGCAGGGCTTTTCGCCATTGTAACGCTGCTGTTCAATCCCTTCAACAACAGCAAAGGCGAAACTGCCCGCAGCAGCTTCTCACAAAGCAAACAGGCTTCATCCGGCAGCGGCAGTTGTACCGACCAAAAGAAGCAAAGTTCCAGTTCCTCTTCGTTTTCGTTAATGCCGGGCAGGCTAAACAGGTTTTTACAGTAAGGCTTGGTTTTTCTATAAAGCCTGCTATCAATAAGGCGCATTAAGCAGCAGATTTATTTTATAGATACATTTTCGCAGGTTAGTTAATCCCTTATGCTCAATCTGTGTAATTTCTTTCAACCAGGAAATGTAAGCCGGTGTATTAATTATTTAAAAAATACCTGGTAAATAATACCTGATAAAATTTACATTATGATAAGCAACTATTTAAAAATTGCAATACGCAATTTATTCCGCAACAAGGGGTTTTCATTTTTAAACATCAGTGGTTTAGCTATAGGCATGGCAAGCGCTGTGCTTATTTTGTTATGGATACAAAACGAGGTTAGCTACGACCAGTTTCACGCAAAAAAAGACCGGCTGTACATGGTTTATAACCGCCAGGTATTTGACGGCAAGATAGAGTGCTTTCCTAATACACCATATCCTTTGGCACAGGGCCTTGTGCAGGAATATCCGCAGGTGGAAGCCACATCCAGGTTTCAATTTCACAGCGGGCTGTTTACAGCAGGGCAAAAACAGTTACGCGCCCACGGTGATTTTGTTGATCCTTCATTTCTTACCATGTTTACCTTACCGGTTATACATGGCGATGCACAAAAAAGTATGATGGGTGTTGGCTCTGTTGCTGTTACACAACAGTTTGCCAAAAAGTTATTTGGCAGT